>NZ_DCNR01000078.1:0-6813 GCF_002322065.1 Dermacoccus sp. UBA1591
CGGGCCTCCGTTCGTCTTGTATCAAGCTCGAAGGATTCGGGAGGACGACGAGCGTAGCGAGGAGGGCGGGTCCTGCAGGGGGCGTTGTCGCGGCCTGCGATCAAGCCGGCGTGGCATACCCTGGCCCGGTGATGTCGGCAGATCCTTGGGTAGCGCTGGATCGCGACGTCGGGGTGTCTGTCTTTTTTTCCGTGGATGCCGACGGGCGGGTCGTCACCCCTGCGCCGCGTGTCGCGGCGTCGCGTGAGCGCTCCGCCACCGATCGAGATGACTTGGGCAGGGCTCAGCGGATCGCCGCACTCATCACCGCGCACCTGGGGCTATCGGCTGTGGCTCGACCCTCTGGCGGAAACGTCGAGGTCGACCTGTCGTCGGACGGGTGGCTCGGTCGCTGCGGGGCCGAGACGGGCATCATCGCCGGCGCGGCCGCAGACGTCCGCCGCGCCCGCCCGCCGCTGCGCTCCTTCGGCCAGAGCCTCACCTGGGACGCCGTCGCACAGGACATCGGCCTCGACGCGCTCGTGTGGGCGTCGCTGCTCAGTGCGTCCAAGACGCCACCGCTGACGTTGGGGCAGCGCCTCGACGACCTGTCGAGCCGCCGCGACGCGAACCCCCTCGCTCGTGCCCGCCGTGCCCAGGCAGCCGCGATGAGACGGCTCGAGGCCGCGACCGGACTGCTCGACAGCGGCGCCCTTGACGCCGACACCTTCGACGTAGAGCCCCTGGCCTACGGAGACGGCGCCGACACCCCGTCCCGCGACGACCTCGCCGTCGACGGTTCTGCCGCTCTCTCTCGTTCGCCGGACGGTGGGGACCACGTCACCCCCGCACCGTTGCGGGTGGCTGTTCTCCTCACCTCCCGGGCGTTTCACGACGCGGCGCGCACCGGCCGCACCCGTCCTGCGTTGCTCGCGATCGACGATCTGGCGGTGGCGATGCTGCGTCACGTCGAGGCTGCGCCCGTCACGCGGACGGATGTGCCCGCGCTGAGCGCGGCCCGTAGCATCGTGCGAGAAACCCTGGACGCTGCCTGCGTCGCAGCGCCCGTGCCGTACTGAACGCGTCGATCCTCGATGCGGCCGGCGGCGGTGGGCGTGCGATCGCTGCGGGTCCGATCCGCGCGCAGCGGGGGCTGCCGGGCCGTCTCGGCGCAGCGCCGTCCCCCTCGCGAGAAGGCAGCAAGGAGACCACGTGAGCGTCAGGTCGGCCGCCCCCACGGGCGCCCTCGAGCAGATCGTGTGGCCGCGCACCGCGCGCCGCCGTGATGACGACGTCGTCGAGATCGCCGGCATCGGCCTCGACGAGATCGCCGAACGCTTCGGCACGCCGGCGTACGTCATCGACGAGGCCGACGTCCGCAGCCGCGCCCGTGCCTACCGTGAGGCGTTCGCGCGTGCGTTCGCGGTTATCGGCACCCAGGCGGACGTGTACTACGCGGGCAAGGCGTTCCTGTCGTCGCACGTCGCGCAGTGGGTCACCGAGGAGGGGCTGCGCCTCGACGTCTGCTCGGGGGGTGAGCTCGCGATCGCGAAGAAGGCGGGCGTGCCGGGCGAGAACATCGGCATGCACGGCAACAACAAGGGCGTCGCCGAGATCAACGACGCCCTCGCGTACGGCGTCGGGCGCATCGTCGTCGACTCGTTCGAGGAGATCGACCGCGTCGCCGACGCCGCTGCGCGCCACCACATCACGGCGCCTGTCATGATCCGCGTCAAGCTCGGCGTCGAAGCGCACACTCACGAGTTCATCGCGACGGCGCACGAGGACCAGAAGTTCGGTTTCTCCGCCGCCGACGGCCAGATCGGTGACGCCGTCGCCCGCGTCCTCGCCCGCCCGGAGCTTCACCTACTCGGCTTCCACAGCCACATCGGCAGCCAGATCTTCGAGTCCGCCGGCTTCAAGGAGGCCGCGACGCGCCTCATCGCCCTGCAGTTGCAGGTCGCGAAGGAGCACGGCGTCGAACTGCCGGAGCTCGACCTCGGCGGCGGTTTCGGCATCGCCTACCTGCCCAGCGACGCACCGCTCGACCCCGCCGAGATGGCGACGCAGCTCGCCGGCATCGTGCGCGAGGCGTGCCAGAACGCCGACGTCCCGGTGCCGCGCGTCTCGATCGAGCCGGGCCGCAGCATCGTCGGCCCCGGCGGCGTGACGCTCTACCGCGTCGGTACGGTGAAGCCTGTTCAGGCGAGCGACGACCTCGTGCGCACGTACGTCAGCGTCGACGGTGGCATGAGCGACAACGCACGCCCCGCGCTCTACCAGGCCGACTATCACGCGGCGCTCGCGAACCGCGGCGGCAGCGACGAGCTGACGCCGACCCGCATCGTCGGCAAGCACTGTGAGAGCGGCGACGTCGTCGTGCGCGACATCGACTTCCCGTCCGACACCCGTGACGGCGACCTCGTCGTCGTCGCCGCGACCGGCGCCTACTGTCGTGCGCTGGCCTCGCAGTACAACCACGTCCCGCGCCCGCCCGTCATCGCCGTCGCGGACGGCGACGCTCGCGTGCTGCTGCGCCGCGAGACGATCGACGACCTGCTCGCCCTCGAAGGGGAATGACATGACCACCACCGCATCCGCCATGCCGGCCGACTCGACGACCCCGCGCGAGCCGATCACGATCGCGCTGCTCGGCAGCGGCGTCGTCGGCACGTCCGTCGCCCGCGAGCTGACCCAGAACGCCGCCGATTTCGAGGCCCGTATCGGTGCGCCGCTGCAGATCGTCGGCGTCGCGGTGCGCGACACGCGCAAGGACCGCTCGGAGACGGGCCTGCCGGCCGACGCCTTCACGACGGACGCGCAGGCGCTCGTCGACGGTGCCGACATCGTCGTCGAGCTCATGGGTGGTGACGAGCCCGCCAAGAGCCTCATCACGCGCGCCCTGAGCAACGGCTCGAGCGTCGTCACGGCCAACAAGGCCCTGCTCGGCAGCGATGGCCCGGAGCTGTACCAGCTCGCGATGGATCACGGCGTCGACCTGTCCTACGAGGCCGCCGTCGCGGGCGCCATCCCGCTCATCCGTCCGTTGCGCGAGTCGCTCGCGGGCGATGAGGTGACGAAGGTGCTCGGCATCGTCAACGGCACGACGAACTTCATCCTCGACAAGATGCACCGCACCGGCGCCGACCTGCGGGACGTGCTCGCCGAGGCGCAGGAGCTCGGTTACGCCGAGGCCGACCCGACGGCCGACGTCGAGGGTTACGACGCGCAGGCGAAGGCCGCCATCCTCGCCTCCCTCGCGTTCCACACGCGCGTGCGCACGAGTGACGTGCACGTCGAGGGCATCATGAACATCACGGCGGAGGACATCACCGCCGCACGCCGCGCGGGCTGCGTCATCAAGCTGCTCGCGATCGCCGAGAAGGTCGAACGCGGCGAGGCAGACGGGGGAGCGGGCGTCAACGTCCGCGTCCACCCCGTCCTGCTGTCGCGCTCGCACCCGCTCGCGAGCGTGCATGAAGCTTTCAACGCGATCTTCGTCGAGACGAAGCTCGCCGGGGAGCTGATGTTCTACGGCCGCGGGGCGGGCGGCGACCCGACGGCGTCAGCCGTCCTCGGCGACATCGTCCAGGCCGCGCACCACCGCGTCACCGGCGGGCGCGGTTCGGGGGAATCGGCCTATGCCGACCTGCCGATCCTGCCGATCGGCGAATCCCTGACGCGTTACGTCGTGCGCGTCGAGGTCGCCGACGAACCGGGCGTTCTCGGGCGCGTGACGAGCGCGTTCGGCGAGCACGGCGTCTCCATCGAGAGCATGCGCCAGGGCGTGCGCCGCTCCGAGGATGGCCTCGCCTCCCTCACCTTCATGACCCACCAGGCACCGGAGGCCGCGCTCGCGGCCACGGTCGACTCGATCAAGAAGCTCGCGGACGTCGACTGCGTCTCGTCCGTGCTTCGCGCAGAAGGAAACTGACATGGCTCACCTGTGGCGCGGCGTCATCACCGAGTACGCCGAACGACTTCCGATGCTCGACGGTGCTCCCGTCGTCACGCTCGGGGAGGGCGGCACTCCGCTCATCCCGGCGGAGAAGCTGAGCGAGCGGGTCGGTACGCGCGTGTTCGTCAAGTACGAGGGCCTCAACCCGACCGGTTCGTTCAAGGACCGCGGCATGACGACGGCGATGTCGATGGCCGCGAAGAACGGCGCGAAGGCCGTCATCTGTGCCTCGACGGGCAACACGTCCGCCTCCGCCGCGGCCTACGCGACGAAGGCCGGCATGACGTGCGCCGTCCTCGTGCCCGACGGCAAGATCGCGATGGGCAAGCTCAGCCAGGCCATCGCGCACGGCGCGCAGCTGCTGCAGGTCGACGGCAACTTCGACAACTGCCTCGACGTCGCGCGCAAGCTGGCCGAGAGCTACCCCGTAGAGCTCGTCAACTCCGTCAACCCGGCCCGCATCGAGGGCCAGAAGACGGCCAGCTTCGAGATCGTCGACGCGCTCGGCGACGCGCCCGACATCCATGTCCTGCCCGTCGGCAACGCCGGCAACATCACGGGTTATTGGAAGGGCTACCGCGAGTACGCGGCGCCGTTCACGACCGCCGACGGCCGCGAGCTCGCCGCCGTCGCGACGAAGACCCCGGCGATGTGGGGCTTCCAGGCCGAGGGCGCCGCGCCGCTCGTCGCGGGCCACCCGTTCGACGAGCCGGAGACGATCGCAACGGCCATCCGCATCGGCAACCCCGCATCGTGGAAGCAGGCCGAGCAGGCCCGCGACGACTCGGGCGGCGTCATCGACGCCGTCAGCGACGACGAGATCCTCGCCGCGCACCGCATCCTGTCGAGCGAGGAGGGCATCTTCGTCGAACCGGCGTCGGCCGCCTCGATTGCCGGGCTGCTCAAGATGAGCGACGCGGGCCGCGTGCCCGCGGGCGCGACGATCGTCTGCACCGTCACCGGGCACGGCCTGAAGGATCCGCAGTGGGCCCTGCGCGGCGCCGACGGCGGCGACATCCAGCCCGAGCGCGTCTCCGCCGACGCCTACTCCGTGGCGCGCGCGCTCGGCCTCGACGCCTGACGATGGCCCGTTCGCTCAGCGCCTCCCGCCTCCGGCCGAGCCGCACGCCTCAGGTCGGGTCGACGGCGCACGTTCGCGTGCCCGCGAGCACGGCGAACCTCGGGCCGGGTTTCGACTCGATCGGCATGGCCCTCGACGTCTGGGACGACGCGCGCGCCGAGGTGACGGACGGCGGCCTCGTCGTCGACGCGCGCGGCAACGGCGCCGGTGAGGTGCCGCTCGACGGCTCGCACCTCGTCGTGCGCTCGATGCGCGCGGCGTGGGAAGCGCTCGACGTCGCGCCGCCCGCAGGGCTGGAGCTGAGGTACACAGGCGCCGTGCCGCACTCGCGCGGCATGGGCAGTTCGGCGACGGCGATCGTCGCGGGCGTCGCGCTCGCGACGGCGCTCGCCGGGCACGATCTCGACGACGCCGCGACGCTCGCGTTCGTCAATGACGTCGCCTCGAGCATCGAGGGCCACCCCGACAACGCGTCGGCCTCCGTCTACGGCAGCGTGACGGTGAGCTGGGCCGACGTGCTCGAGGGCCCCGACGCGCCGCGCGACTGGCACACCGCCGTCCTGCGCCCGCACCCCGATGTCGTGCCCGTCGTCATCGTCCCGGCGCAGCGCCTGTCGACGGCGACGGCTCGCGCCGCGTTGCCCGAGAGCGTCCCGCTCGCCGTGGCGGCGCGCAATTCGGGGCGTGCAGCGCTGCTGGCTCACGCGATCACCACCGAGCCGCCGCTACTCATGCCCGCGACGCTCGATGCGCTGCACCAGCAGCAGCGCCGTTCGGCCTACCCGGATTCGATGGCGCTCGTCGACGCGCTGCGTGACGCCGGCGTCCCCGCCGTCATCTCGGGCGCGGGTCCGACGGTGCTCGCGCTGGCATCACGTTTCGCCCTGAGCGCGGTGCACGATGTCGCTGGGGGCGGCGAGGTGCTCGAACTGAGCGTTCCGACGCGCGGAATCACCCCCATGTCGCGCTGATCCGCCGCCGGGGTGTACCGTTTTGGTGCACCCGGGTGGTGCTCGAGTTCGACCATGCCACACGACGCGACGCTGTCGTCGCGCCAGGCCCGTGACCTCAGGGTCACCGTTCTCGCCTCAGCCTCGCTGCAGGTCATCATTCGCTTCCAGGTGCGCTGTTCCCGTCTGTGCTGTCATTCCGACGGCGGGAACCAGGGGTCTGATCTGAACGGCCCCTGAACTTCATCCCGCCCGCGCTCTTCGTCGCGGGCCGAACGAGGGGGAAGGAACCTTCGTGTCAGAACAACCGTCTGCGCCCGCCCCGGCCCAGAGCAGCCCGCGCGGAGCGCTCTCCGCGATGCGTCTCGACGAACTCAAGCAGCTCGCGCAGAGCATGGGCATTCCCGGCATCTCCAAGATGCGCAAGGTCGACCTCGTGACGGCGATCCGCGCCGCGCGCGCCGAGGCCAACGGTGTCGGCGGCAGCCGCGCCAAGGCCGCGGGCGTCACCTCGACCGCTCCGACGGCCCGTCGCGCCACGAGCGAGCAGGCCGAGGCTGCGCCGTCCGCCACCGAGGCGCCCCGCCGTGAGCAGGGCGACGCTCCGGCGCCGCAGGATGACGAGCCCCGCCGCGCCACTCGTGACGCCGGCGCCCGCGAAGGCGACGCTGCCTCCCGCGAGGGTGAGCGTTCCACGCGCGACGAACAGGAGCAGCCGCGCGAGCAGCGCACCCGTCGTGGCCGCCGCGGTGGCGAGGAGCGCAAGCGCGCCTCCGAGAACTCAGGTTCCGACCAGGGCGACGCTCAGCGTGAAGGTGCCGCGCAGGACACCGGCTCCGAGAACG
>NZ_DCNR01000078.1:7084-26509 GCF_002322065.1 Dermacoccus sp. UBA1591
CGTCGACGCCAAGGACGACGCCTCGAACGGCGAGAGCCGTGGCCGTCGTGACGGCGAACGCGACGAGCGTCGTCAGCGCCGCGAGAACGGCTCGAACGAGCCCTCCGGTGACAAGAACTCCGACGGCGACGCTCGCCGCGAGCGTCGCGACAACAGCGACAGCGCCTCGGGCGAGAACGGCCGCGACAAGCGCGACAACCGCGACTCCGGCAACAACAGCGGCAACGGCGGCTCCAACCGTCGCGAGCGCAACAACGAGCGCAACCACAACAACGATGACGACGAGCGCGGTGGCCGTCGTCGCCGTCAGCGCGGCCGCGACCGCGACCGCGACCGGGGCGAGCGCGGCAACAACCGTCGCGGGCGCAACCGCGACTACGACGACGACGCTCCCGAGGTGCGCGAGGACGACGTCCTCATTCCCGTCGCGGGCATCGTCGACGTCCTCGACAACTACGCGTTCGTGCGCACGACCGGTTACCTCGCCGGCCCGACGGACGTCTACGTCCCGATGAACATCGTGAAGAAGAACGGGCTGCGCAAGGGTGACGCCGTCACCGGCGCGGTGCGTGCGCTGCGCGAGGGTGAGCAGTTGCCGGCGCGTCAGAAGTTCAACGCGCTCGTGCGTCTCGACTCCGTCAACGGCATGACGGTGGAGCAGGCGAAGAAGCGTGTCGAGTTCGGCAAGCTGACGCCGCTGTACCCGCAGGAGCGCCTGCGTCTCGAGACGACCCCGAACGTGCTGACGACTCGCATGATCGACCTCGTCTCGCCCGTCGGCAAGGGCCAGCGTGGCCTCATCGTCGCCCCGGCGAAGGCGGGCAAGACGATGGTCATGCAGTCGATCGCCAACGCGATCACGACGAACAACCCCGAGTGCCACCTCATGGTCGTCCTCGTCGACGAGCGTCCCGAAGAAGTCACCGACATGCAGCGCGCGGTCAAGGGTGAGGTCATCGCCTCCACCTTCGACCGTCCGGCGACGGACCACACGACGGTCGCGGAGCTCGCCATCGAGCGTGCCAAGCGCCTCGTCGAGATGGGCCACGACGTCGTCGTGCTGCTCGACTCGATCACGAAGCTCGGGCGTGCCTACAACCTCGCCGCCCCGGCGAGCGGTCGCATCCTGTCCGGTGGTGTCGACTCGGCCGCGCTGTACCCGCCGAAGAAGTTCTTCGGTGCGGCGCGCAACATCGAGAACGGCGGCTCGTTGACGATCCTCGCGACGGCTCTCGTCGAGACGGGTTCGAAGATGGACGAGGTCATCTTCGAGGAGTTCAAGGGCACCGGCAACATGGAGCTCAAGCTCGACCGTCAGCTCGCGAACCGCCGCATCTTCCCGGCCGTCGACGTCAACAACTCGTCGACGCGTCGCGAGGAGATCCTGCTGTCGGGCGAAGAGCTCAAGATCATGTGGAAGCTGCGTCGCGTGCTCGCTGCCCTCGACCAGCAGCAGGCCGTCGAACTGCTCATCGACCGTCTCAAGAAGACGAAGAGCAACGTCGAGTTCCTCATGCAGGTGCAGCAGACGTCGAACATCAAGCTCGACGACGAGGACAACTGATCCACGCCTGACGACGTCACCTGACGACGCCCCCGAGACCCGACGCCCCTGCGGCGAGTGGTCACGGGGGCGATCGTGTCGGGCGGGGTGGCGGCGGGAATGATTCGTCCCACCTCGATGTTTTGAACCATGTCAGGCGATCTGGCAAGATTGTTTGTTGGCTTCCGGTTCACGTCCACCATCCCGGTGATGACGACCCGGCGGCATCCTCGACAGCTAGGAGAACCCCGTGAAGAAGAACCTTCACCCCGAGTACACCGCCACGACGGTGTCCTGCACCTGCGGCAACACGTTCGAGACGCGCAGCACGTCGAAGAGCGACAAGATGAACGTCGAAGTGTGCTCCAACTGCCACCCCTTCTACACCGGCAAGCAGAAGCTCATGGACACGGGTGGTCGTGTCGCCCGCTTCCAGGCTCGCTACGGCAAGAAGGACGCCAAGTAGTCTTCGCACCACGCCGACCCCAGCCCATCAGGGCGGGGTCGGCGTTTTGCATTCCCGTGGACGCCGCCTGCCGGCGCTGCGCCCCCATCACTTCAGTCCGCGAGGAGCGTCATGCTTGATTCCGCCGCCACGATCGTCGCCGAGTACGACGATCTCGAGAAGCAGCTGGCCGAACCGGCGACGCATGCGGACCCGACGCTGATGCGCCGCCTCAACAAGCGTTACGCGGCCCTCGCACCGACCGTCGCCGCTTATCACGCCTGGAAGATCGCGCAGGACGACCTCGGTGCGGCAGAAGAGCTGGCCGACGAGGACGCCGCGTTCGCCGCGGAGCTGCCGGCGTTGCAGACCCATCTGGAGGCGAGCGCCGACAAACTGCGCACGCTCCTGCTGCCGCGCGACGAGGACGATGAGCGCGATGTCGTCCTCGAGGTCAAGGCCGGCGAGGGCGGCGCCGAGTCGGCGCTGTTCGCCGGTGACCTCGTCCGCATGTACCTGCGTTACGCGGAACGCCGCGGTTGGAAGGCCGAGATTGCCGACGCGACCGACGCCGATCTCGGCGGGTACAAGGACGCCCGCATCACGGTCCGCGCGAAGGGGCTGCCCGAACCGGGCGAGGCCCCGTGGGCGCGCCTCAAGTACGAAGGCGGCGTGCACCGCGTGCAGCGCGTGCCCGTCACCGAGAGTCAGGGCCGCATCCACACGAGCGCGGCGGGCGTCCTCGTCATGCCGGATCTCGACGAGGACGACGACGAGATCGAGTTCGGCCCGAACGACCTCAAGATCGACGTCTATCGCAGCTCCGGCCCGGGTGGGCAGAGTGTCAACACGACCGACTCGGCCGTGCGCATCACCCACCTGCCGACGGGTGTCGTCGTCAGCTGCCAGAACGAGAAGTCGCAGCTGCAGAACAAGGAGTCCGCGCTGCGCGTGCTCAAGGCGCGGCTGCGTCAGATGGAGATCGAGCGCAAGGAAGCGGAGGCCTCGGCCGCGCGCAAGTCGCAGGTGCGCACGGTCGACCGCAGTGAGCGCATCCGCACGTACAACTTCCCCGAGAACCGGATCGCAGATCACCGCACGGGCTACAAGTCGTACAACCTCGACGCGGTGCTCGACGGCGATCTCGACGCTGTCGTCCAGTCGGCGCTCGACGCCGACGAGGCGGCGTGTCTCGCAGCAGTGGGGGAGTCGGGGGCGTGACGGCGTTGCGCGCGAAGCTGCGTCGTGCTGCGGCGCGGCTCGCGGATGCCGGCATCGAATCCGCGGATCGTGATGCGGCGCTGCTGCTCGCCCATGTTCTCGGGTGCGAGCTGGGCGAGGTGCGCCGTCGCGAGGTGCTCGGCCACGAGCTCAGCGACGGGGACATGGCCCGCTTCGAGGCGCTCGTCGACGAGCGCGCACGGCGTGTTCCGCTGCAGCACCTGACGGGTCGGGCGCCTTTCCGCAGCCTGGAGTTGCGTGTCGGCCCTGGCGTGTTCGTGCCGCGCCCCGAGACGGAGATGCTCGTCGATGCCGCCCTCGAGGCGGCCCCGTACGGGGGGCGCATCGTCGATCTGTGTACCGGATCGGGCGCCATCGCCCTGGCGATCAAGGCTGAGCGTCCCGACCTCGAGGTCTACGCCGTCGAACTCTCCGAAGAAGCGGCGGCGTGGGCAGCGTTGAACTGCAAGCAGATTGGCCTCACTGTCAACTTGAGCGTTGAGGATGCGCGCCAGGCTCTACCTGAGCTCGAGGGTAGTTTCGACGTCGTCGTGAGCAACCCGCCGTACGTGCCCACCGGCATGGTGCCGATCGACCCCGAGGTTGCCGAGCACGACCCTGAGATCGCGCTGTACGGCGGTAGCGAGGACGGCCTTCGCTTTCCGCTCGAGATCGCCGAACGCGCCGCGCACCTGCTGAAGCCCGGCGGTCTGCTCGTCATGGAGCATGCAGACGCCCAGGGCGAATCCCTGCCCGAGGCGCTGCTCGATCGGCGTGGTTTCGAGTGGGCGCGGGACGAGGCCGACCTCGCCGGCAAGCCCCGCATGACGCTGGCCCGCCGTGAGGGCGGTTCGCGCTTCGAGGTGCCCACAAGCCCCGCAGAACGCCCGGTGAGGCGCCGCGCGACCGTCAGGCTGCTCGTGCTCGACCACGCCGGCGACGTGCTCCTCTACGAGGATTCCGACCAGGGCCTCACGCCGCCCGCGACGTGGTGGTCGACCCCGGGTGGCGGCATCGACCCCGGAGAGAGCGAACGCGACGCCGCGGTGCGTGAGTTGTTCGAGGAGACCGGTTTGCAGGTCGAGGCCGATGCCTTCGTCGGGCCGATCGCGCGGCGCCGCGTCGTCCACGGGTATTCCGATTCGGTCGTGCGTCAGGACGACGTGTTCTACGCCGTGCGCACGACACGCTTCGAGCCCGACCCGGGGGCACTCACGCCCGAGGAGCAGGTGACGATGCAGCGCTGGCGCTGGTGGTCGGTTCGCGACCTCGAGACGACGAGCGAACGAGTGTGGCCGCGCGAGCTCGCGGCCCTCGTCAGCGCCCGGGCGACGCCGGACGCGACAGCGGGTAGCGCCATGTCTGTCGACGAACTGCAGCCCGACGACACCATCGCACTCGACGACGTCGAGGAGTCGAGCGTCCCCGTCGCCCTCGGCCACCGCTGAGGCACACACCGCGAGGTCGGCGTCAGGGGCCTGCGCCTCTTCTGATGTCGGTCTCGCACCGCCCCGCCCTGCGTCTCGGCCACCGTCACGATGTTGGGCGAGGACGCCGCGTCAGCGCGCTGGTGCGGCCTCGCCGGCCGGCGGCGAGGACGTGTGTGCGCCACGGACCCGGGCTTAGAGTGGGAGCCGAATCGCGCCGCCCGCAGCGTGCTGGGCGGCCTCGGACGTGAGGAACGCACCATGGGGATCTTCGATCGTCTCTTCGGTCGTGGGGGAGCCCAGCCGGGCTTCGGTCAGCAGCAGGGATACGGGCAGCCCGCGTATCCGGCGCAGGGCAACCAGCAGCAGGGGTATGCCCAGCAGGGCTACCCGCGTCAGGCGTCGAGCGCGCCTCGACAGACGCCGGGCGCGTCGATGAGCGAGGACGAGCGCGCCATCGCCCGCTACGAGTACATGCTCAAGACGGCCCCGCCGGAGGAGATCGAGAAGGCGCACGCCGAGGCGTTCGCCAAGTTGACGCCGGAGCAGCGTCAGCAGGTGCTCACGCGTCTCGCGACCGACAGCCCGCAGGATGCTCCGCAGAGCGCAGACCCGCAGGCGCTGGCGCGGGCTGCGACTCGGGCCGAGATGCGTCAGCCCGGGTTCCTCCAGAGCTCGTTCGGTGGTTACGGCATGGGCGGCGGCTTCGGTCGCGGCGGCATGGGGATGGGGATGGGCGGCATGGGCTCGATGCTGCTCACGAGCGTCGCCGGCGCCTTCGTCGGCACCGCCATCGCCGATGCGATGTTCGACGACTGGGGCAACGAGTTCGATTCCCACGACATGCAGGACGCATATCAGGATGGCTACCAGGACGGTGGGGGCGACGGCGGCGGAAACGACGTTGCCGACGGTGGCGGATTCGACGGCGGCCAGGACTTCGCCGGGGGCAGCGACTTCGGCGGGTTCGACGGGGGCGACTTCGGTGGGGGAGACTTCGGGGGCGACATGGGTGGTTTCGACTTCTAGGAGAGTGGCGTGAGCCCCGTTTTCGACGTTTCCGGTTCGGATGAGCGCGACCCCGCCATCGAGGCGGCGCATGCTGCCGTCGGCGAGGGCAAACTCGTCGTCCTGCCCACCGACACGGTGTACGGCGTCGGCGCCGACCCCTTCAACCCTGACGGCGTCGCGGCGCTGCTCGCGGCGAAGGGGCGTGGGCGCGACAAGCCGCCGGCCGTCCTCGTGCCGAACCCGGCGACGGTCGAGGGCCTCGCGATGAACGTGCCGTCCTACGCGCGTCGCCTCATGGAGCGCTTCTGGCCGGGCGGGCTGACGTTGATCTTCCGTGCGCAGCCGTCGCTCATGTGGGATCTGGGTGACACGAACGGCACGGTCGGGTTGCGCATGCCCGATCACGAGATCGCGCTCGAACTGCTGCAGACGACGGGGCCGCTCGCGGTCAGCTCGGCGAACCGCACGGGCCAGCCGCCGGTCACGACGATCACGGAGGCCGGTTTCGCGTTCGGCCCGGCGGTCGAGGTTTATCTCGACGGGGGCACGTGCGACGACGGGTTGCCCAGCACGATCCTCGACTGCACCAAGCCCGACCCCGTCATGCTGCGCCGCGGCACGATCACTCCGGCACAGCTGCGTGAGGTGCTCGGGCCCATCGACCTGCTCGACTCGACGGGTGCGCCGCTGTCCGAGACACCCCAGGATGCCCCGGAAACGGACAACCCCCACCAGCACGAGTCGGCCTCGAACCCCGCGCCCGAGTCGACCGACGACGAGCGCACGGCCGAACGTCAGCGCCTCGAGGCCATGGGAGCTCAGGCGCGGGCGGGCGAGGCGACGCAGGCCATCCCGCTCGGCGGCATCGGAGCGGAACCGCCGTTCGAGCCCGAGAGCGTGACGAGCGTGGAGCTTCCTGGCCGCCCGGGCGAGCAGAACCACTAAGGTGGCGAGCATGACGACCCCGTTCTACGGCTCCGACTACGCCGCCCTCGAATCCTTCGACCCCGACATCGCCGGTGTCCTCATCTCCGAGCTCGACCGCCTGCGCGGCGGCCTGCAGCTCATCGCGAGTGAGAACATGTCCAGCCCGGCCGTCCTCACCGCGCTCGGTTCGACGCTGAGCAACAAGTACGCCGAGGGTTACCCCGGCCGTCGCTACTACGGTGGCTGCGCCGAGGTCGACAAGGCCGAGACGATCGCCATCGAGCGTGCGAAGGCGCTGTTCGACGCCGAGCACGCCAACGTCCAGCCCCACTCGGGTGCCTCGGCGAACCAGGCCGTGTACGGCGCGTTCATGAACCCCGGTGACACGATCCTCGCGATGAGCCTGCCCATGGGCGGCCACCTCACGCACGGCACGAAGGTGTCCTTCTCGGGCAAGTGGTTCAACGCCGTCGGCTACGGCGTCGACCCCGAGACGGAGGACATCGACTACGACGAGGTCGAGCGTCTCGCCAAGGAGCACAAGCCGAAGGTCATCCTCGCGGGCGGCTCCGCCATCCCGCGTCTCATCGACTTCGAGCGCATCCGCGCCATCGCCGACGAGGTCGGCGCGATCTTCTGGGTCGACGCGGCTCACTTCATCGGTCTCGTCGCCGGCAAGGCGATTCCGTCGCCGGTGCCGCACGCCGACGTCGTCTCGTTCACGACGCACAAGGTGCTGCGCGGCCCCCGCTCGGGCGCCATCGTCTGCAAGGAAGAGCACGCGAAGGCGATCGACAAGGCCGTCTTCCCGATGATGCAGGGTGGCCCGCAGATGCACACGATCGCGGCGAAGGCCGTGAACTTCAAGGAGTGCGCGACGCCCGAGTACAAGCAGTACGCGAAGGACGTCATCGCCAACTCGCAGCGTCTCGCCGAGGGGCTCAAGGCCAAGGGCATCCGTCCGACGACGGGCGGCACGGACACGCACCTGTCGCTGCTCGATCTGCGTGACGTCGACGTCACCGGCACCGACGCCGAACTGCGCTGCGACGTCGCGGGCATCACGCTCAACAAGAACGCGATCCCGTTCGACCCGCAGAAGCCGAACATCGCCTCGGGCATCCGCGTCGGCACCCCGTCCGTCACGACGCAGGGCATGGGCCTTGCCGAGATGGACGTCATCGCCGACGTCATCCACCGCGCCGTCACCGAGACGGACGGCACGCCCGAGCACCCCGTCGCGCAGGAGATCCGCGAGCAGGTCACCGATCTCGTCACGCGTTTCCCCGCTTACCCCCGCTGAAATCTGACCGCCTGCCGTGCGTGAGTACGTCCTCATCAGCGTCGTCGCTGCGATCGTCACCTTCGTGATGACGCCGCTCGCACGGTGGTCGGCAGTTCGCTTCGGTGCGGTGACGCAGGTGCGTGCGCGTGACGTGCACGCCCTGCCGATCCCGCGGCTCGGGGGAGTGGCGCTGTTCGTCGGCTTCCTCGCCGCCGTCGGTGTCGCCTCGCGGCTGCCGTACCTGTCGCACGTGTTCGACAGCCGCGAAGCCATCGGCACGACGATCGCCGCGGCCATGATGTGCGGGCTCGGCGCGTGGGACGACTTCGCCGAGCTCAACTGGGCCATCAAGTTCGGTGGTCAGGCGCTCGCGGCCTGCGTCCTCGTCGTCTCGGGCGTGCAGTTCCTCTTCCTGCCGCTGGGGGAGCAGACCGTCCTGCCGACGCCGGTGCTCGTCGTGCTGTCGGTGCTCGTCATTCTCGTCATCGTCAACGCCGTGAACTGGGTTGACGGTCTCGACGGTCTCGCAGCCGGCATGGTGGGCATCGCCTCGTTCTCGTTCTTCGTCTACGCCTACCAACAGGCCGTGCAGTGGGGCGACAAGTCGGTGTTCACGACGTCAGCCTTCATCGCGGCGGCGACGGTGGGTGTCTGCGTCGGCTTCCTGCCGCACAACTTTCATCCGGCGCGGTTGTTCATGGGGGACGCCGGCTCGTTGCTCCTCGGCACGCTCATCGCGGCCGCCACGATCTCGTTCGCCGGCAACCTCGACCCGGCGGCCGTCTCCGGTTCGGGTGACGCCTCCGTCGCGTTCCTGCTCCCGCTGCTCGTGCCCCTCGCGATCCTCGCGGTGCCGCTGTGGGATTTCGCCGCGGCCATCGTGCGTCGCCTGCGCTCCGGGCAGAAACCGTGGGAGGCGGACGGTCGCCACCTGCACCACCGCATGCTGAAGATCGGGCACACGCACCGCGCGGCCGTGCTCATCCTCTACCTGTGGTCGATCGGCATCGCCCTCGGCCTCGTCTCGATGGCGTACTGGCCCGTCGAGCGCTCGCTCGCCGCCCTCACGGGGCTGACGGTCCTCGCCTTCGCGCTGACGTGGGGGCTGCCCCGTTGGCGACGCCGCAAGGCCTTGTGATAGTTTTCACAAGCAGGTTCAGGTGATGGATTCACCCTGGTGACGAGCCCGAACCCGACGACGTGATCCCCGCGCCAACGCAGATTGTGAGCCCTTCCTCCATGGACTCCGCCTCCACCTCGCACCCGGTGACCAACGTGTCGCCGTTCGCTGCGATGCTGCGTGATTCGCTCGTGCCGAGTGCCGCAGTGGGCGTCGTCTGCGCGGTCGTGTTCGCAGTGCTCAACGGCGTGGCCGGGGGAGTGTCGTCACTGTTCGGCACGGTTCTCGCCCTCGCCTTCTTCGCGAGTGGTCTGCTCGTCCTTCGTACGCTGCGCACGCTCAGCCCGGTCGCCATCATGGCTGCGGCGATGGCGGTCTTCTTCGCCCAGGTGATCGTTCTCGGCGTCGTCCTCGTCCTCGCGACGAAGGTGGAATCCCTCGACGGGCCTGCAACGGGCATCACCGTCGCCATCGTGGTCGTGGCCTGGCAGATCTTCCAGGTGCGCTCGTTCATGCGGACGCGGCAGTACGTCTACGACCCGGACGCGTCAGGCGCTTCGACGACGAGCGGCGGCTCCCAGTGAACCGCGGCACAGCGTCGGGTAGGATACGCAGTGTCTCCGGCGTGCACCTCGAGCCGCCGACCAGCCCGAGAGGGCAGGGGCGGTTCCACTGCAACAGACACACTGAACTTTTTTGCTGGATGCTGACTGAGGAGAATTTGTGAGCTTCATCGCGGGCGCTGCCCTGGTTGCCGACGGGGAGTCGTTCAAGTCCCCGGGCACGAGCGATTTCTGGTGGCCCCTGATCGGTGGCGACAGCAACTGGGCCATCACGCGCCCCGCCGTGGTCTTCCTCGTGTCGGCCCTGCTCATCGGCTGGTTTTTCGTCACCGTGACGGGCAAGAAGCTCTCGGTCGTGCCGAGCAAGCGTCAGTTCATCGCCGAGGGTGTCTACGACTTCGTGCGCAACACGATCGGGCGCGACATCATCGGCTCGAAGGACTTCATGCGGTTCCTGCCGCTGTTGTTGACTTGCTTCACCCTGATCCTGTTCAACAACGTGGCCGGAATCATCCCCTTCATCCAGTACCCGAGCACGGGTCGCATCGGGTTCCCGATCGTCCTCACGCTCATCGTGTACGTCACGTACCACGTCGCGGCGGTCAAGGCGAAGGGCGGCTTCGGCAAGTACATGGGCTCGCTCATCCCCCCGGGCCTGCCGGGGTGGCTCAAGCCGATCATGTTCGTGCTCGAGTTCCTCACGTACTTCCTCATCCGCCCGCTGACGCTGGCGCTGCGACTCTTCGGCAACATGATGGCGGGGCACCTCATGCTCCTCGTGTTCATCGTCGGCGGTGAGTACCTCCTCCTGCACGGCGGCAACATCGGCCTCAACGGTGCCGGCGTTCTCTCGTTCGCCGCGGCCATCCTGATGTCGTTCTTCGAACTGCTCATCGAGTTCCTGCAGGCCTTCATCTTCACCATGCTTGCCGCTCTGTATCTCGCAGACGCGGTCTCCGATCACCACTGATCGGCACTCTGTACCCCTTCTGAACCTCAGCGACACCGGGAAAAGGTCCCGGTGCCACTCGAAAGGAAAAGCACATGACCGGCGACATCGCATTCCTCGGCTACGGACTCGCTGCTATCGGCCCCGGCATCGGTATCGGTCTGATCTTCGCCGCCTACATCAACGGTGTGGCGCGTCAGCCCGAGGCCCGCAACATGCTGCAGACCATCGCCTTCACCGGCATGGCGCTCACCGAGGCACTCGCCATCCTTGGTCTGGTCTTCGCGTTCGTCTTCCAGGGCAAGTAAGTCCTGCTCGAACTGACCAGTCCCCCCAACAGATAGGAAGCCAAGGTGTTCCTCGCATCTGAAGGTGCAGGTTGGCCGGAGAAGCTGCCGCTGCTCCCGCACCCCGCCGAGATGATCATCGGGCTCATCGCCTTCGCGATCCTGTACTGGCTGTACAAGACGAAGGTCGTTCCGAACATGGAGCGCATGTACGCGGAGCGTACGGCGTCCATCGAGGGCGGCATCGCCAAGGCGGAGGAGGCCCAGAAGGAGGCCGCCGCCGCCAAGCAGCAGTACGAGTCGCAGCTCGCCGACGCGCGTGCTGAGGCGGCCAAGATCCGCGAGGACGCCCGCGCCCAGGGTGCGGCCATCATCGCGGAGAGCCGTGAGCAGGCCGGCGCCGAAGCCGCCCGCATCACCGAGAACGCGACGAAGCAGATCGCGGCCGAGCGTCAGCAGGCCTTTGTCCAGCTGCGCAGCGAGCTCGGTGGCCTGTCCACCGAGCTCGCCAGCCGCATCGTCGGTGAGTCGCTGCACGACGAAGCCCGTCAGAAGGGCATCGTCGACCGGTTCCTCGCCGAGCTCGAGGCGGGCAGAATCCGTCCCGAGTCCGCCACCGCCGGCTCCGAGGCCGCCGCCTCGAGCGCAGGCAGCACGCGGGTCGAAGCCTGATGCAGGGTTCGTCGAGGACGGCTCTCTCCGCGGCCCGGCAGGTGCTCAACGGCACCCTGTCCGGCCCCGGTGACCCGATGAACACGGCTCGTGAGCTCTTCGCGGTCGTCGACGTCATCGATTCCAACGCGACGCTGCGTCGCGCGCTGGGTGACCCGTCGCGCGAGAGCGAGGCCAAGCGTGGCCTTGTCCAGCGTCTGTTCAGCGGCAAGATCGGCTACGACGCGATGGCGGTCGTGACGGCTGTCGCCGGTGAACGCTGGTCGAGCGAGCGCGACCTCAGTGACGCTCTGGAGCGTCTTGCGGTCGAGGCCGCCACCGCTTCGGCGGAGAAGGCCGGTCGCGCGGATGCTTTCGAGAACGAGCTGTTCCGCTTCGAGCGGACCGTCGCTTCCGACGCGGGCCTCAGGGATGCCCTGTCCGACCGCTCTCGCAGCGGTGCGGACAAGGCCGGGCTCGTCGCCCGTCTGCTCGAGGGCAAGGTCGCCCCCGAGACGGCGCTGCTCGCCACTCGCGCCGCAGGCTCCCCCCGTGGGCGCGGTTTCGAGCGGGCCATCGAGGAGTTCCTCGAGGGCGTGGCCGGGCGCCGCGGCCAGTCGAGCGCGATCGTCATGAGTGCGGTCGAGCTGACCCCGGAGCAGAACGAGCGGCTGCGCGCGGCTCTGACGAAGATGTACGGCAAGCCCGTGCAGACGAACGTCGTCATCGACCCCTCGGTCGTCGGCGGCATCAAGGTGGCTGTCGGTGACGACGTCATCGACGGAACGATCGCGCGTCGCCTCGACGAGGCCCGCGCGCACCTGTCCGGCTGATCGACGCCCAAAGAATTGCCGCATCCGCGGCCCTGAGCCAAGAAGCACGGCGCCCGATGCGGGCCCATGACAAGGAGTGATGATGACGGAGCTTTCGATCCGTCCGGAGGAGATCCGGGATGCACTGAACGGTTACGTTCAGTCCTACGAGCCCGGCGCGGCCTCCCGTGAAGAGGTCGGCCGCGTCGTCGATGCCGCTGACGGCATCGCACACGTCGAGGGTCTTCCCTCGGCCATGACCAACGAGCTGCTTCAGTTCGAAGACGGCACGCTCGGTATCGCCCAGAACCTCGACGTCCACGAGATCGGCGTCGTCATCCTGGGTGAGTTCGGCGGCATCGAAGAGGGCCAGAGCGTCAAGCGCACGGGCGAGGTCCTCTCGGTTCCCGTCGGTGACGCGTTCATGGGCCGCGTCGTCAACCCGCTCGGTCAGCCGATCGACGGCCTGGGTGACATCGAGGCCGAAGGCCGTCGCGCCCTCGAGCTGCAGGCGCCCACCGTCGTCCAGCGCAAGTCGGTCCACGAACCGCTCATGACGGGCATCAAGGCGATCGACGCCATGACGCCGGTCGGTCGCGGTCAGCGTCAGCTGATCATCGGTGACCGCAAGACGGGCAAGACGACGATCGCCACCGACACGATCATCAACCAGAAGCAGAACTGGGAGACGGGTGACCCGTCGAAGCAGGTTCGCTGCATCTACGTCGCCGTCGGTCAGAAGAACTCGACCGTCGCCGAGGTCCGCGCCACGCTCGAAGAGGCCGGCGCGATGGAGTACACGACGATCGTCAACGCTCCGGCGGGTGACGCGGCGGGCTTCAAGTACCTTGCTCCGTTCACCGGCTCGGCGATCGGCCAGCACTGGATGTACCAGGGCAAGCACGTCCTCATCGTGTTCGACGACCTGAGCAAGCAGGCCGAGGCCTACCGCGCCATGTCGCTGCTGCTGCGCCGCCCGCCGGGCCGCGAGGCCTACCCCGGTGACGTGTTTTACTTGCACTCGCGTCTGCTCGAGCGTTGCGCGAAGCTGTCGGACGACCTGGGTGCCGGTTCGATGACGGGCCTGCCGATCATCGAGACGAAGGCCGGCGACGTCTCGGCCTACATCCCGACGAACGTCATCTCGATCACGGACGGCCAGATCTTCCTCCAGGCCGACCTGTTCAACGCCAACCAGCGCCCGGCTGTCGACGTGGGTATCTCTGTGTCGCGTGTCGGTGGTGCGGCCATGACGAAGGCCATGAAGGCCGTCACCGGTTCGATCAAGGTCGACCTCGCACAGTTCCGCGAGATGCAGGCGTTCGCCATGTTCGCCTCCGACCTCGACGCCGCGTCGCGCCGTCAGCTCGCTCGCGGTGAGCGTCTCATGGAGATGTTCAAGCAGCCGCAGAACAGCCCGTACCCGGTCGAGGACCAGGTCGCGTCGCTGTGGGCCGGTACGACGGGCAAGTTCGACGACGTCAAGACCGAGGACGTGCAGCGCTTCGAGGCCGAGTGGCTCGAGTACATGCACCGCAACCACGGTGAGTTCATGATGGCGATCCGCGAGAGCGGCAAGCTGGCCGACGACGGCAAGGACGTCTTCGCCGGTGCGATGGACGACTTCCGCAAGCAGTTCCAGGCGTCGTCCGACCACGGTGGTGAGGGTTCCGAGCAGTTCGACGAGATCGCTGCGGACCACATCAACCAGGAGAAGATCACCAAGCACAAGCCGTGATCTTCGTGATCGCACCTCGGCGGGTGTGACGAGCACCCGCCGAGGTCGGCCGCCAGGTCGACACCACCACCCAAGCCAGCACCAGTACAGAGAGGCGGAAAGCTATGGGAGCGCAGCAGCGGGTCTACCGCCAGCGCATCCGGTCCGTCCAGGCGACCAAGAAGATCACGCGCGCGATGGAGCTCATCGCTGCCTCGCGCGTGGTCAAGGCGCGCGAGGCCGTCGCGAAGTCGACGCCCTACGCCGTGGCCCTGACCCGAGCCGTCTCCTCGGTCGCGTCCTCCACGTCGGACATCGACCACGCACTGACGACGGAGCGCGAGAACGTCAAGCGCGCCGGCGTCCTCATCGTCACGGCTGACCGCGGCCTCGCCGGCTCGTACTCGGTCAACGCGATGAAGGAAGCCCAGCAGCTCATCACCAAGCTCGAGCACGAGGGCAAGGAGGTCGTCCCCTACCTCGTCGGCCGCAAGGGCGTGAGCTACTACAAGTTCCGCCGTCGCGAGTACGAGGCAGAGTGGACGGGCTTCACCGACAGCCCCAAGTTCGAGAACGCCGAGGAGATCGGTGAGCGTCTGACCGCCGACTTCCATGCCGGTGCCGAGGGTGGCGGGGTCGACGAACTGCACGTCGTCTACACCGAGTTCCAGTCGATGGTGACGCAGCAGGCCCGCGTCATCCGTCTGCTGCCGCTCGAGGTGGCCGAGGGTCAGCTCGACCTCGACGGCGACGGCAAGCCCGACGGACCGCTTCCGCTCTACGACTTCGAGCCGAACGCCGAGGGCGTGCTCGATGCGCTGCTGCCGAAGTACGTCACGGCTCGCATCTTCAACGCGCTCCTGCAGTCGGCCGCTTCCGAGCTCGCTGCCCGCCAGCGCGCGATGAAGTCCGCCACGGACAACGCGACCGAACTCATCAAGACCTACACCCGACTGGCCAACCAGGCCCGTCAGGCCGAGATTACGCAAGAGATCAGCGAGATCGTGGGTGGCGCCAGCGCCCTCGCCGATGCCAGCTGACCGCCTTCACGTAAAGGAATCCTCATGACTGCCACCATCAACGAAAGCGCAACCGCGGCCCCGGCCGCGGGCGGCGTGGGCCGCGTCTCGCGCGTCATCGGCCCGGTCGTCGACGTCGAGTTCTCGGCCGACACGATGCCGGAGGTCTACAACCTCCTGACGCTCGAGGTCTCGCTTAACGGCGAGCAGAAGAACATCAACCTCGAGGTCGCCCAGCACATCGGTGACTGGATGGTTCGCGCCATCTCGCTGCAGCCGACGGACGGCATCGTCCGCGGCTCCGAGGTGCGCGACTCCGGCGGGCCGATCTCCGTACCGGTCGGCGACGTCACCCTCGGCCACGTCTTCAACGCGACGGGTGACTGCCTCGACCTCGAAGAGGGCGAGCAGCTCGAGGTCAAGGAGCGCTGGGGTATCCACCGTACGGCGCCCGCGTTCGACCAGCTCGAGTCCAAGACGACGATGTTCGAGACGGGCATCAAGGTCATCGACCTGCTGACCCCGTACGTCCAGGGCGGAAAGATCGGCCTGTTCGGTGGTGCCGGTGTCGGCAAGACCGTTCTGATCCAGGAGATGATCGCTCGAGTCGCTCGCAACCACGGTGGTGTGTCCGTGTTCGCCGGTGTCGGTGAGCGCACCCGTGAGGGCAACGACCTCATGGTCGAGATGGAAGAGGCCGGCGTCCTCGGCCAGACCGCGCTCGTGTTCGGCCAGATGGACGAGCCGCCGGGAACGCGTCTTCGCGTCGCCCTGTCGGCGCTGACGATGGCGGAGTACTTCCGCGACGTGCAGAAGCAGGACGTGCTGCTGTTCATCGACAACATCTTCCGCTTCACGCAGGCCGGTTCCGAGGTCTCCACGCTGCTCGGCCGCATGCCGTCCGCCGTGGGTTACCAGCCGACGCTGGCCGACGAGATGGGTGTGCTCCAGGAGCGCATCACCTCGACGCGTGGTCACTCGATCACGTCGATGCAGGCCATCTACGTGCCGGCTGACGACTACACCGACCCGGCCCCGGCGACGACGTTTGCGCACCTCGACGCGACGACCGAGCTCTCGCGTGACATCGCGTCGATGGGTATCTACCCGGCCGTGGACCCGCTGACGTCGACGTCGCGCATCCTCGACCCGCGTTACATCTCGAAGGAGCACTACGAGACGGCGGTTCGCATCAAGTCGATCCTGCAGCGCAACAAGGAACTGCAGGACATCATCGCGATCCTCGGTATCGACGAGCTCTCCGAAGAGGACAAGATCCTCGTCAACCGCGCTCGCCGCATCCAGCGCTTCCTGTCGCAGAACACCTACGTCGCCAAGCAGTTCACCGGCATCGAGGGTTCGACGGTGTCGCTGCAGGACTCGATCGAGGCCTTCACGAAGATCGCGGACGGCGACTACGACCACGTCCCCGAGCAGGCCTTCTTCATGTGTGGTGGCCTCGACGACGTCGAGCGTCAGGCCGCGGAGCTGGCCAAGCAGGACTGATTTGCGCGCCGCGGCGGGGATGACCCGAGGCGGCGAGTGAGAACGACGAAGGGCTGGGGGTTTTCGACCCCCGGCCCTTCGTCGTGCATCGTGAGCAGGGCGCGTCGTTGAGTCGCGGCGCGCAGGAATGAGGAGCAGGGATGGATCTGGGTCTGAAGTGGCGGGTGCGTGAGGACGACCTCACGCGCGGTGACACGGTCGTCGCGCCGGACGAGCGCTTGGCGTGGCCGAAGACGATCGGCATCGGCATGCAGCACGTCGTCGCGATGTTCGGTGCGACGTTCCTCGTGCCGCTGCTGACGGGCTTCCCGCCGTCGACGACGCTGTTCTTCTCCGGCGTCGGCACGGTCGTCTTCCTGCTGCTGACGGCGGGGCGCGTGCCGAGCTACCTCGGCTCGTCGTTCGCGTTCATCGCGCCGCTGACGGCCGCGACGAAGGCGCACGACATGGCGACGGCGCTGGGCGGCGTCGTCATGGCGGGCCTGGCTCTGGCGCTCGTCGGGCTCGTCGTCCAGGTCGCCGGCGACGGCTGGTTGCGTGCGCTCATGCCGCCGGTCGTCACGGGCACGATCGTCGCGCTCATCGGCCTCAACCTCGCGCCTGCGGCCAAGGGCAACTTCATGAAGGCGCCTGTGACGGCGCTCGTCACCCTGGTCGTCATCCTCGCGGTGACGGTGCTCGCGAAGGGGCTGCTCGGGCGCCTCAGCATCCTCATCGGTGTGCTCACCGGGTATCTCGTCGCGTGCCTGCGCGGTGAGGTCGACTTCGACGCCGTGGATTCCGCCGCCTGGATCGGACTGCCGCACTTCGCGTCGCCGTCGTTCTCGTGGTCGGTCGTCGGGCTGTTCGTGCCGGTCGTGCTCGTGCTGATCGCGGAGAACATCGGCCACGTGAAGTCGGTCGCGCAGATGACGGACCGCAACCTCGACGACGTCTCGGGGCGTGCGCTGCTCGGTGACGGCCTCGCCACGACGCTCGCCGGCTTCGGTGGCGGCTCGGGCACGACGACGTATGCCGAGAACATCGGCGTCATGGCGGCGACGAAGGTGTATTCGACGGCGGCCTACTGGGTCGCGGCCATCACAGCGATCGGGCTGTCGTTCCTGCCGAAGTTCGGCGCGATCATCTCGACGATCCCGCCCGGCGTCCTCGGGGGAGCGGCGACGGTCCTCTACGGCATGATCGGCATGCTCGGCGTGCGCATCTGGATGGAGAACCGCGTCGACTTCGCCAACCCCGTCAACCTCATGACGGCTGCGGTCGCGCTCATCGTCGGCATCGCCGACTACACGTGGACGATCGGTGACGTCGCCTTTGCCGGCATCGCCCTCGGTACCTTCGCCGCGGTCGTCGTGTTCCACCTCATGCGCGCCGGGGCGCGGGTTTCGGGGGCGCTCGCCGATCCGCTCGCGCCGCTGCCGCACGAAGGTGCGTCCGTCGCGGGCGCGTCGGCCGAGGCCGACGCGCACGCGGACGGGCGTCGCTGACGACCCCTGTCACACGGGCGTGCACACCCACCGGGTGGGCCGCGCGCCCCGGCCCGATTCGCCCGCTATCATGGGGGAAATCACCGACTCGAAGAGGAAGCCCGCATGAGCACCCTGAACGTCAAGTTCGTCGCTGCCGACCGTGAGGTCTGGGAGGGCGAGGCGAACCGCCTGATCGCACGGACCACCGAAGGCGAGATCGGCATCCTGCCGGGTCATCAGCCGATCCTGTCCGTCCTCGTCGAGGGCGACGTCGTCGTCGTGCCCGCGCAGGGCGAGCGCCGTACGGTCAAGATCGACGGCGGATTCCTCTCCGTCGACAAGGACGTGGTGACGGTCGTCGCTCAGCACGTCGAGATGGCCGGGGTCTGAGGCGGTTTCGAACCATGGATTCAGCGATGACGGCCGGCGAGATCACTCTCGCGCTGGCCGCCATCGTGGTCTTGCTGGCTCTGGCGGCGATGGTGCTTCGCACGCGCGCCATCGGCCGCGACGGCAACCTCGCCGTCATGGCGGTTCGCTACCCCGGCGCGTCGTGGCGCACCGGGATGGTGCGGTACCGCCACGATCGTCTCGAGTGGTTCTCGTTCCGCTCGATGACGATGTCGCCGCGGCGCACCTGGGCGCGCGGCGACTTCTTCCTCGGTTCGCGCGCTCAGCTCGCGGACGGTGACCGCCCGGCGGCCCTGTCGGGTGACGCGGTGAGCGTCGACGTGCGCTGCGGTGAAGAGGCCTTCACCATCGCCATGGCGCCCGGTGACTACACCGCGATGCGCTCGTGGAGCGAGTCCGCACCGCCCGGATTGCACGCGGACGCCCTGGTCTGAGACCCCCGTCCGGCGTCT
This sequence comes from Dermacoccus sp. UBA1591, assembly GCF_002322065.1. Taxonomy (NCBI): domain Bacteria; kingdom Bacillati; phylum Actinomycetota; class Actinomycetes; order Micrococcales; family Dermacoccaceae; genus Dermacoccus; species Dermacoccus sp. UBA1591. Next base: position 25,900 of record NZ_DCNR01000078.1, read on the forward strand.
CTGACGGTCGACGCCCCGCCCAGCGGCATTGCTTTCGCGGCCTCGACCGCCGCGATGGTCGGGTTTGGCACGGAGAGCGCGCCTCCTTCCCAAGGCCGCCCTGTCGGCCGCATCCCACGTCTAGAGCGGGCTGGGGCTCAGCGCCCCCCGCCGGGCTGCCACAACACGTCGCCGGGGCCTTGGGCATTGGCGTAGCGCGCGAACACGAACAGGGCGTCCGAGAGCCGGTTGAGGTACCTGGCCGTCAGCGGGTTGACGCCGCCGGGACGCTCGTCGTCGGGCTCGGCGCTCTCGCTCCCGTGGGCGTCGATGGCCGCCCAGCAGGCACGCTCGGCGCGCCGCACGACCGTCCGCGCGAGGTGGAGATAGGCCGCCGCCTGAGTGCCGCCGGCGAGAACGAAGGAACGCAGCGTCGGCAGGTCGGCACCGAACTCGTCGCAGGCGGTCTCGAGTTCGTCGATCCACTCCTGCTGGACGCGCAGGGGAGGGTGCGCGGGCTGCGTCACGAGGGGTGTCGACAGGTCGGCGCCGACGTCGAACAGGTCGTTCTGGATGCGCAGGAGCATTGGGCGCAGCCGCTCAGGCAGATCGGGGGCACACGTGAGCGCGA
>NZ_DCNR01000078.1:26611-33691 GCF_002322065.1 Dermacoccus sp. UBA1591
TGACGGCACCCGCCGGAGGCGACGCCTCCACGCCGGGTGGGGCGCGCGACGCGCCGGCCGTCCACGAACAGCTCGGCCCGCACGGGCGAGTGACGAGGGGGGCGATCATGGCCGAGACGACGAGGCGCACGCACGCGTCGCGCTCCGAGACACTCGCGACGGGTGCGCACCTCGTCATCGACCACCCCGTCCCCGGGCGGGAGATCATCATCAACGGCCCCGTCAGCGCACGCACGAGCGACCGCGTCCGCACGGCATTGCACACCGCACTGGCGGGCGGTGACGGCGACCTCGTCGTCCACCTGGCCAACGCGCAGGTGTGGGATGCGGCCGGGCTGGGCGTCATCGTCGGCGCGCATCACCGGGCCGAGCGTCGGCGGCGTCGCCTCGTCGTCGCCGATGCCTCGCCGCGTCTGTGCCGTTTCCTCGCAGGCACCCGCCTCGACCGGGTCATGAACGTCTCCGGCGCCTGCGGCTACGTCCCGCTGGCGCGCACTGCCTGACGCGTGGCGAAGCCACGACGCACGCGTGCGCCTGGCCTCGCGACCTGAGCACCCCCCCACCTCGAGGCGGATCAGAACAACCGGCGCTCGGAGTCGTCGATGCCCTTGAGCGCGTCGTAGTCGAGCACGACGCAGCGGATGCCGCGATCCTCTGCGAGCGTGCGGGCCTGCGGTTTGATCGTCTGGGCGGCGAAGACGCCGCTGACGGGGGCGATGTGCGGGTCGCGGTTGAGTAGTTCGAGGTAGCGCGTCAGTTGCTCGACTCCGTCGATCGTGCCGTGGCGCTTGAGTTCGACGGCGACGGTGGCTCCGCCCGAGTCCTTGCACATGATGTCGACCGGCCCGATCGCCGTCATGTATTCGCGCCGCATCAACGTGTAGCCCTCACCGAGGGTCTCGATGTGCTGTGCGAGCAGCTTCTGCAGTTGCGCCTCGACGCCGTTCTTGACGAGGCCCGGGTCGACGCCGAGGTCATGGGCCGAGTCGTGATGGACGGTGTGCAACCGGATGCGCAGCCGGTCGTCCGACTTGCCGTGCTGCACGAGCCACACGCTCGTCACACCGTCGGCGACCTCGACGTCCTCGGGTTCGACCTCGGCCATCGTGCACGGCGGCGCCATCCAGTTGAGCGGCTTGTAGGAGCCGCCGTCGGAGTGGACGAGCACCGAGCCGTCGGCCTTGACCATGAGCAGGCGCTTGGCGAGGGGGAGGTGGGCCTGCAGGCGTCCCTCGTAGTCGACGCTGCATTCGGCAATCACGATTCGCACCGGACAACCTTACGCGTCGGGCTCCGACTGCCCGGCCAGGACGAAGCAGCTGCCGAGCGTGACGACGAACCCCGCGATGGCCAGCGGCCACGTGCCGCCGCGCACGGCGTCACCGAGCAGGGCGAGGCCGATGGCAGCGGGCACCACCGTCTCGATGGCGAAGGTGATGGCGGCGACGGACGTCGCCTCTCCCGCGTCGAGGGCGAAGCCGTAGGCGGTCATCGCGATGATGCCGTGGGCGATGAGCACCCAGAACGGCCAGCTCGCGATCGTGTGCAGGACGTTGCCGTCCCACGGCAGGATGCGCGCGCCGATCGCGATACCTGCGAATCCGAGCCCCGCGGTGACGGCGAGAAGCGCGCTGTTGCGGGCGCGATACGCCGCGTACCCGAACGGCACCAGGAGGGCCGCGACCACGAGCGCGGCGGGGGCCAGCCAGGTCGGCACCCCGGTGGCGTGACCCTCCTTGGCGCAGACGGCGAGCATGACGAGACCGACGCCGACTCCGACGAGCGCCATGATCTCGCGTCGCGTCAGCTTGGCGTGCAGGACGACGACGGCGAGCACGGCCGTCACCGCGACCGACCCGGCGATGACCGACTGCACGAGGAACAGTGGCAGGGTGCGCAGGGCGCCGCTCGAGGCGAGGAAGGCCACACCGTCGAGCGCGAGGCCGACGCCGTACAGCCAGCCGAAGCGCGCACGGGTGATGAGGTCGGCGCCGTCGGGCGCCTCCCTCATGCGCGCCACGCCGATCGCCTGGACGATCGTCGCTCCGCCGTAGGCGAGGGCGGCGACGAGGGCGCCGAGCAATCCGAAGATCATGAGGTCATCACGCGGTAGATCGTCCCACGAGCGGTTGGTCGTCGCATCTGAAAGACTGGGCGCATGATCAACACAGTGGGTGTCATCGGGCTCGGCACGATGGGTGCCGGCATCGTCGAAGTCTTCGCCAAGGCGGGGCTCAGCGTCATCGCCGTCGACGGTTCGGCGGAGCTCGCCGAGCGCGGCAAGGGGTTCCTCACGAAATCCCTCGGGCGTGCCGTGACCAAGGGCAAGCTCTCCGAGAGTGAGCGTGACGAGATCGTCGGCCGCGTCGCGTTCGGCGACGACCTCGCCGCGATGAAGGACACCGACCTCGTCATCGAGGCGGTGCCGGAGCTGCTCGAGATCAAGACGTCGATCTTCACGACGCTCGACGACATCGTTCGTGACGACTGTGTGCTCGCGACGAACACGTCGTCGCTGTCGATCACCGAGATCGCGAAGTCGACGAAGGAGCCGTCGCGCGTCATCGGCATGCACTTCTTCAACCCGGCGCCGGTGCTGCCGCTCGTCGAGGTCATCCACTCGCTGCTGACCGACGTGAAGCTCGTCGAGGACGTCCGCGAACTCGCCGTCCGCCTGGGCAAGAAGCCGGTCGTCGTCGGCGACCGTGCGGGCTTCGTCGCGAACGCGCTGCTCATCGCCTATCTCGCGCGTTCGATCCGCGCCTACGAGACGGGTCTCGCCTCCCGTGAGGACCTCGATGCAGCCATGGCGGCCGGTGTCGGCTTCCCGATGGGCCCGCTGACGCTGTGCGACCTCATCGGCCTCGACGTCGTCCACGAGGTCTGCGGCGTGCTGTACGACGCGACACATGACCCGAGCGTCGCGTCGCCGCCGCTGCTGCGTCAGATGGTGGCGGCCGGCTACCTCGGTCGCAAGAGTGGCAAGGGCTTCTACACGTACGAAGCGGCCGGTTCGGGCACCCTCGTCGCCGACGAGCGCACGCCCGGTGAGAGCAAGGCGCACAGTGGCCGCGTCGGTCTCGTCGGCGAGGGTGAGCTCGTCGACTCGCTCGCCGAGGAGATGTCGTCGGCGGGCCTCGACCTCGTGCGCGTCACGACGGCTGACGAGGCGTCGGCGCTCGAGGGCGTCACGTTCGTCTTCGCCGTCGACGGCGGCGTCGAGGATGACGGGTGCTGCGGCGGCTCGTGCGCTTGTGGTGACGAGTGCTCGTGCGGTCATGTCGAGGGCGACGTCTCCGAGCACGCGCTGCAGATCGAGGAGAAGCCGCTCATGCGCGCCGTGCGCGACGCGATCGGTGACGGCGGCGTCATCGCCACGCTCGGTGAGGGCGCGGCGTCGGAGGTCGCGACCGGTGAGCCGTCGCTCGATGCGCGCGTCGTTCCCGTCGTCCTGCGTGAGAAGCAGCGCGCCGGCCAGGTGCTCGAGATCGGCCGCAGCGTCGCCATCGCGGACGACGCGGTCGAGGCCGTTCGCTCGTTCGCCGCGGCTGCGGGCTGGACGCCGGTCGTCGGCAAGGACCGCGCGGGCCTCGTCGTCGACGCGCTGCTCTACCCACACCTCAACGACGCGGTGAAGATGTTGGACTCGGGCTACGCGAGCGTCGAGGACATCGACACGGCGATGAAGGCCGGCTGCGGTTACCCGAAGGGCCCATTCGAGTTGCTTGACGAGGCCGGCTACGACGACGTCTCCGGTGTGCTGTCGGAGATGTACTTCGAGGCGGGGGAGACGCACCTCGTGCCGTCGCCGCTGCTGACGGAGCACCTGCTCGCGGAGCGGTCCTTCCGAGGCTGATGCCACGGCGCAACAACAGAGCGCAGGACGAGACGCGCGGCGACGTGAGCCGCGCGTTTCGTCCTGTCGACACGGTGCAGACCTACGCGGGCGGCCAGTGGACGGTGCGGGTCCTGCGCGGCAACGCCGACGGCAAGATCTACACGTGCCCGGGGTGTCAGCAGCAGTTGGCGTCATCGCTGCCGCACGTCGTCGTGTGGCCGAATGATCGGCTGGGTGACGTGACGGATCGTCGTCACTGGCACACGAGTTGCTGGCGAGCGCGAGATCGCCGTCCGCCGCGGGGTTCGTGGCGGTGAGTGCGCCCTCGCGGTCGCATAGGGTCGAGGGCGGACGACGGAGTCCGGGTTTCGTCGTGATCGTCGAGGAGGGGCGTTGAGCCTGCAGGAGATTCGCTCGAACACGGTGCTCGCTGCGCGCCGTCTGGACGTCGAACTGCACACCGCCGACGGGTTGACGCTCGTCGGTGAGTTGGCGCTGCCGCTCGAGCGAGACCCGGTGGCCACGCTCGTCACGCTGCATCCGCTGCCGACGCACGGCGGTTTCATGGACAGCCATGTCTACAAGAAGGCCGCCAACCGGCTGCCGGCGCTCGCGGACATCGCGGTGCTGCGGTTCAACACGCGTGGCACGTCGTCGCCGCGCGGGACGTCGGAGGGTGCGTTCGACTCGGCTGACGGCGAGCGTTTCGACGTCGCCGCCGCCATCGAGTTCGCGGAGTTCCACGAGTCGCCGGCGCTGACCAATCGTTGGCTGGTGGGGTGGAGCTTCGGCACGGATCTGGCGCTCATGCACGGGCTCGATCCGTCGATCGAGGGCGCGATCCTGCTGTCGCCGCCGCTGCGGTGGTCGCAGCCCGAGCACCTGGCGGCGTGGGCCGAATCGCGCAAGCCGGTGACGGCGCTCGTGCCCGAACTGGATGACAACCTGCGCCCCGACGAGGCGCGCGAGCGGTTCGCGGCCATTCCGCAGGCTGACGTCATCGGCGTCGATGGCGCGAAGCACCTGTGGGTGGGGGAGAAGTACGTGCGGCGCGTGCTCGACGAGATCGTGCGCATCGTCGCGCCGTCGAAGCTGCCCGAGGGTGGCCTGCCGACCGAGGTCGACGCTTCGCTCGTGGTCGAGGGCTGAGTCGACACTGAAGCGGTGGGCGCCTCTTTGAGTCCCGTAGTGGCTGTCTCGGACCGGTTGTCGACACTGACGTTCTGCGCCGCGAGGTTCTGCACGTCGTTCTGCTACCCCCTGACCGGGGCATGACCACGTGCAGAGCCACCCCAGCTTGAGTGGTGCAGAAACGACCGTTTGTGCACCAGTTCCCTCGCGGTTGAGCGCGACATTTTGGCAGGCTTAGAGCCATGCCGGAAACAGAGGAGGCTCTCACCAGGACCGCCTACAACGTTGTGGCCGACGTGTACGCCGACCACTTCCGTACCACCGAAGGCGAACAGCCCATCGACTTGGCCATGATCGACCACTTCGTCGCACTCCTGCACGAGCCTCGCGTGGTCCTGGATGCTGGCTGCGGGGCAGGGCGAATGCTGCCCTATTTGGCTGGGCTCGGATGCCACCCGGAGGGCATCGACCTCTCACCCAACATGGTCCGCAGGGCACGAGCCGACCACCCTGACTTCACCGTCGCCGTGGGGAGCCTGACGCACCTGCCCTACGCAGACGAAGTCTTCGACGGCGTCTTTTCCTGGTACTCCACCATTCACAACCCGGATGAAGACCTCGAAGTCATGGTTGCGGAGATGGCCCGCGTACTGCGCCCGGAAGGGGTGCTGCTCCTCGGTTTCCAGGTGGGACACGGCATGCGCCGGGTAGGTCGCGGATATGCGGCACGCGGCTATGACGTGGTGATGACCAGATACCACCGAAGTGTCGAGAGCCTGACTACTCTCTTGGAGGAGCATGGACTCACGGTGAGCGCTCAACTGGAGCGGTCACCTGTGGGCTCGGAAGAAGACGCGCAAGCCGTGATCATCGCGCAGCGATCTCAGCCCGCCTGAATGGTGTGGCTCAAACGAACGGTTTCGTGGAGCGTGGGAACCAGCGCCCCTGCCCTAGGGAGAAGACGCAGTAGCGTGAGGGCGGCGCCACGAGGGCGTCGCGGCCAGCGGAGAGGACGCTCGTGGTCGACCTGTCCGTACTACCGGGCTTCCTCGGTGTCATTCTGGTGTTCCTCATCCCACCCGGCCCAGACATGGCGTACATGCTCGCGGTCGGACTCGAGGGAGGGCGGAGAGCCGCGCTCAAAGCGATCCTTGGCATCGCTACCGGAATGAGCGTCTACGCCGCCGCAGTCGTTGTTGGCCTGGGTGAGGTCGCCAGAAGTCACCCTGATTTGCTGACCGGCCTGAAGCTGCTTGGGGCTGCTTATCTGCTCTGGCTGTCGGTGACTACCGTGCGCCATGCTCGCGAGATGTCGGGACTGCTGCACGGATAGGTGACATCTGACGTGGCTTGCCCGCCAGGGTGGCCTGGAAGGATGCACTCATGCCTCAGCCCTATCCGCAGGAGTTTCGCGACGACGTTGTGCGCGTGGCCCGTAACCGTGAGCCGGGGGTGACGCTCGAGCAGGTCGCGAAGGACTTCGGGATCCACCCGATGACGTTGTCGACGTGGATGCGCAAAGCCGATATCGACGACGGCACCCGGCCCCCGATACCGGTGTCGGGCAGCGACCTGGCCGAGCTGGCCGAGGCCCGCCGGCGGATCCGGTTGCTGGAGCAGGAGAACGAGGTCCTGCGCCGCGCGGCGGCGTACCTGTCCCAGGCGAACCTGCCGGGAAAAGGTTGTACCCGCTCGTGAGCGAGCTCGCCGCCGACGGCATCCCTGTCGCGGTCACGTGCCGGGTCTTGAAGATCGCTCGCCAGCCCTACTACCGGTGGCTCACCAAGCCCGTCACCGACGCCGAGTACGCGCAGGCGTACCGGGCGAACGCGTTGTTCGACGCCCACCGTGACGACCCCGAGTTCGGGTACCGCTACCTGGCCGACGAGGCCCGTCACCACGGCGGGCAGCCCATGTCGGCCCGGACAGCGTGGGCGATCTGCTCGGACAACGCCTGGTGGAGCTCCTTCGGCAAGCCCCGCAGGTCCAAGGCCCGCCGTCCGGGACCGCCGGTGCACGACGACCTCGTCAACCGCGAGTTCACCACCTTGGCGACAGGCCCGAACCAGGTGTGGTTCACCGACATCACCGAGCACAAGTGAAGCGCCCTG
>NZ_DCNR01000100.1:0-203 GCF_002322065.1 Dermacoccus sp. UBA1591
CGACGGACGCGCCCGCGTCAGAGTGGGCGGCGCCTGCGGCGGGAGCCGCAGGCGCGCCCGACGTCGCGGACGCGTCGTCGGTCAGTGGCTGGTCGGCCATGTGAGTTCCTTCGATTCGATGTCATGGACGACGGAGGCGATGTAGTCGCGCTCGGTCGTCAAAGTGGCGAGGCGGTGTTCGTGGGCGAGCATCCAGATGCGTT
>NZ_DCNR01000100.1:510-2771 GCF_002322065.1 Dermacoccus sp. UBA1591
GCCTCGAGCTCGCCGAGGGCGAGGGAGAACGAGAAGTAGGGGTTCTCGACGACGGTGATGGCGGAGCTGATCCACGCGACGAGGAGCTCGCGCCCCGCGTCCGTGAGGCGGTACGTCGTGCGGGGCGGGCGGTTGCCGTCCCGCTCGGTGCCCACGACCTCCGCGAGGCCGCGCGCCACGAGCCCGTCGACCTTGTGGTAGAGCGACGCGGGCCGCAGCTTCACCCACTGATCCTCCCGGCGCGCGCGGAGGGTCTGGATCATCTCGTACGGATGCATGTCGCGCTCCGCGAGAAGACTGAGGACGGCGACCGCCAGCGGCGCCACGTCCAGGGGGTCTGTTGTGGTCACGCGATGACTATTCCACATGGACTATTCAAAAACGAAACCCTCGTTCCCGTGACCTTGCTCACCCGCCCCGTACGCAACGGCGATCTACGTCCACCTCTGCGAATTTCGTCCACCTTTGCGGCTCATGGCCACATCGGCGGTTCTTGGTCACATTCACCCCTGAGCGAAGCGCACGGCTGCCCCGGCGCGACGCCCGTCGCGCCGGGGCAGCCGTAGACGTCAGGAGAGGTCGGCGAGGATCCGCTCGGCGAGGGCGCCGGTCGACTGCGGGTTCTGACCCGTGTAGAGGTTGCCATCGGCCCCTGAGGTCGCGGGTCGTACCGTGAGGGCATCGAGCAGACCCTCGCTGACTGACCGGGCGAGCGAGTCTGTCAGCCACGAGCAGAGCACGAGCGCGTTTCACGTGAAACACCACACCGTCAGGCCGCGGCGCCCTCACCCTCGACGAGGCCCTGCTCGACCCAATCGCGCGCCGACAGGCTCGTCAGCGCATAGACGACGAGCAGGTCGACGGAGAGGGACAGCAACGCGCCGAACGTCGGCCGCGTGCCCTGCAGGTACTGCCACATCTGGCTCGCCTGCGACAGGGTGACGAGAGCGATCATGATGAGTCGCGCCCACACCCCGCCGAAGAACGTGCGGTACGCGAGCCACAGGATCGGCACATACGTCAATACCCCGATCCACAGGGCGACGTTCGTCGGCAACTCGGCCGGAACGTCGCCGAGGACGTCCCGGCCGTTCGGCCCCAGAACACCGTCGCCGCCCCAGACGAGCGCCGCCATCGACACGAGGGCAGAGGCCACCGCGAGCACGCAGGCCGCGACGATCGATGGCGGGCGACGCCCCACCGTGCCGAGCACCTGCCCGTCCTCGCTGGCGCCGTACACCGTCGCGCCCGGGGCGACGGCAACGGCGGTGAGGTCGACGACGGGCAGGTCGCCGTCCGTCATCACTGCGTCGCCGCCGCCGTTGCGGCTGTGGTAGCCGCTCGTGAAGTCGTGGAGCATCTCGACGCTGACGGCCGGATCGGCGTCCGTCACCGTGCGCAGCACGTGGTCGCGTTCGGTGTCGATGTCGCGGGCGATACGGTGCGTGACCTGCAGCGTGAAGAACGACAGGCCGACGCCGGAGTCGAACGTGCCCGACGCGAGCCAATCGACCCGCCGGCCGCCGGGCAGCAACCACTCGTCGGGCGTCGGCCAGAACCGTACGTGGTGACGTTGCGACGGGTTGCCGTCCACCTCCTGCTGGTAGGCGAACTCCTGCGTGCGCCGAAACAGCACGAGCGGGCTGACGGGCGCCTCGGCGTAGCTGCGGCGCAGCAGCGACGACACGACGATGCGGACGCTCGACCCGAGCGTCACCGGGTCGGCCTTGACCCACCCGGCGCGCGTCATCGTCTCGTGGATCTGCTGTTCGTCGCCGATGAATGCGAGGTTGAGGGGATCGCCGAGGCGCCCGTCCGTCGTACGGCTGCAGCCGATGAAGTAGTCGGGCACGTAGATCGTCGTGAGGACGCGGTGCAACCGTGGCAGCGCCAGGTAGGCCATGACGGCCCAGAACCCGACGAGCAACAGGAGCAGCGACCACGACCACGTCGCCTCGCGTAGCAGCAGCACGGCGAAGACGAACGAGCAGATCATGACGGCGAAGAAGAAGACGTTCTCCAGCCATGCCAGCCCGAGATGCCGGCCGAGGCCGCCCATCATGACGACCGGCTCAGCGGCCTCACCCGCGCCGGATTCGCGGACCGGGGCCAGGGCGCGCGAGGGGTCGGTGCTCGCGCGTGTCTCGCTCGAGCGTCCGTCGCGTTCCATGGTCCTCCCCACCCGTCACGACCCCCTCCGGACGAGGGTGCGCACCCCATTTTCCCCCGCGTTCGCCCCGCATCCCGGCCGGCGGCGTGGC
>NZ_DCNR01000100.1:2943-9669 GCF_002322065.1 Dermacoccus sp. UBA1591
CTCGAGCTCTCGTGTTCCACGTCACACACGGCAATACTGAAGAAGGAGGTGTGCCCAACACGCACCGACTCGAGAACAGGAAAATGCCATGAACCGTTTTGTCCGCACCACATGCTTGACGACGTTCGCCGGAGCCGCCCTGTTCAGCGCCCCCGCCTACGCAGCCCCCACGGCCGGGCCCGGCGTGTCGGCGACTCCCAGCATCACCTACACGACCGACGGCACCACCGTCGCATTCAACTTCAACCTCAAGGGCACGCAGCACCATGCCAACGGGCCGGATCACACGACGACTCGTACCCCTGGCCCCATGTCCATGAGTGTCGACTTCGGTGACGGCAAAGGCCGTACCGGCGGTGATTCCGGCGTCCTGCAGTGCACCTCGAAGGGCGTCTCGCCGCTCAACTTCTCGTCTCCTTACCAGTACCGCTACGCCAAGCCCGGCACATACAAGGTGAAACTCGACTTCCGGTACTGCGGTGACGCCAACAACTCCCACGTCACGAAGACCGTCGACGTGAAGATCGGCGCGTCGGCGCAGCCCGTGCCCACGCCGTCCAAGCCGGGAACCTCCGGCGGCACGACGACGGGTTCGACCACCGTGGGCCCGAAGGTGCAGACCGACATGACGCACGAGGGCAGCTCGACGAACACCACCGCGGCGTTCGCGGGCGGCGCGCTTCTCGCCGCAGCGGGCGGCACGCTCGTCGTTCGCCGTCGCACCCGATGACGGATCCGGCGAGCGGCCAGCCTTGTGGCGGCCCTCGCCGACACCCGGCAGCGGAACGGCCCGAACCTCACGAGAGGTTCGGGCCGATCCGCGTGTGCCCAGCCGGGCCGCCAGGCATTGGCTCAGGTGAGTTCGAGGTACTCGTCCCAGCCGCCGGGCGGCGTCTCGCCGGGGGCGAGGGCCTGTAGCTTCTTGACGACCTTCGGGTCCTGCGCGTCCATCCAGTCGCACAGCTCACGGAAGGACACCATCTTCGCGTCCTTGTGCGCGGCGACCTTGCGCATGACCTCCTCGACGGCGTCCATGTAGATGCCGCCGTTCCAGCCCTCGAAGTGGTTGCCGATGACGAGCGGAGCGCGGTTGCCCTCGTACGAACGGTTGAACCCGGCCATGTAGGAGTCGACGGCCTGCTTGCGCCACGTCGCGTGCATGGCCGGGTTGCCCTTCGTCACCTTCGACTGGTTGAACATGATGTTGTAGTCCATCGACAGCACCTGGAAGCGCGTGCCGGCCAGCGGGATGGACTGCAGGCTCATGTCCCACAGGCCCTTGTCCTTCTTCGGCCACATCTGCAGCGTGCTCTTGCTCGTGTCGTAGCGCCATCCGAGCTTTGAGGCCTCGGTGCGCAGGTTGTCGCCGCCCTCGAGGCAGGGCGTGCGTCCGCCGATGAGTTCCTTGTCGTAGTCGAACGGCAGCGGCGGCAGGTCGTGGAATCCGGTGTTGGTCCGCCAGTTCGCGACGAACGAGCGGGCCTGATCGATCTCGCTGCCCCAGTCGCTCGGCGACCACGTCGAGCCACCCGTCGGGCCGCAGAAGTGGCCGTTGAAGTGGGTACCGATCTCGTGGCCCTCAGTCCACGACTCACCGATGCCCTTGATCGTCGCGTGGACGCAGTCATCGGGCAGGAAGTTGATGTCGGTCGCACCAGGCTTGTGGTGCGGCGCGTGGTAGAGCGTCTTCTTGCTCTCGGGCAGGAAGTAGATGCCGGAGAGGAACAGCGTCATGTGCGCGCCGGTTTCACGTGAAACCTTGCGGAAGCGCGACAGCAACGGGTTGTCGACGAGCTCGGCCGCACCGTCCCACGACACGACGACGAACTGCGGCGGCACGTCGCCCTTCTCGAGCTTCTTGGGCTTGTAGAGCCCCGGCTGCGGGCCGGTGTCGCTCATCGACCCGTCGCCGATCGTCTTGCCCTGCGGGCTCGCCGACGACGCCGACGCCTTGGCCGAGCTGCCGGCCTTGACGCCCTTGCCGGAGCCGTCCGACTTCGACGACGTGCTGCATGCGGCGAGCGCCCACACGCCCGCGCCGCTCAGCACGGTGCGGCGCGCCACCGCAGCCTTCGACAGCGCCTTCGCGGTGCCGTCGTCGCCTCGTCCATCGTTCGTCGTTCCGTTGCCGTCAGCGGCCATGCTCACGTGTTCCTCCCGTTTGCCCCCGGTGTTCTTGTCTGCCGTTCCACAGTACGCGGGACCCCTGACGAGCGCCCAAGTCGACGCGCCGGACGGTGCGTCAGAGCAGGTCCTCCATCGCACAGCAGAGCACCTCGACGGCCGTCGCCCGCGCGCGGCAGGTCGACATCGGCACCTGGCCGAAACGGCCTCGCGCGACGGGGCTGCGGTTCAGCGCCCGGGTCGCGTGCTCGTCCCAGGTGACGTCGACGAACCAGGCGCCGTCAGCCTCGACGACCGCGCGCACGCGACCGAAAGCGCACACCTCTTGGCGCACGGCGAGATAGGCCCAGATGACGTCCCCCGCCCGCATCGTGCGGTAGCCACTGCGCAGGCACCAGCGTTCGAGTGGCTGCGAGCGCCCGATGGCAGCCCACACCGCCGTGGCGTCCGAGCGGGTGCGCCAGTCGTCGGGCTGGTGCTCGGCGTGCGCTGCGGGGTTGATGGGCAGCAACCAGTGGGCGTCCGAGCGCGACGGCGTGGCTACGGAATCCATACTCGTCAGCTTTCCACGCCGCCGCGGTGTTCCGCCTAGTCTCGCTGGCATGACCGTGAATCACCTCACCGACGAGGATTTCCTGGCTCTCTACGGCAGGTGGGCGCCGCTGACCCCGAGTGACGTCAAGCACTTCTTCGCGAGCTACCCCGGCTTGTGGTGGATCGCCGGGGGCTGGGCCATCGAGGCCTTCACGGGTGCATCACGCGAACACGACGACATCGATCCGTCCGTACTGCGTGATGACCTGCCCCTGCTTCGACGTCATCTCGCAGGACGCCTGCACGCCTGGGCCGCCGCGGCGGGTTCATTGACCCCACTGCTTCCCGACGTCGACGCGGATGGCGCGCCTGACGACGTCCTCCCGCGCGGGTGCGGGCAGATCTGGGCGAGGCCGGATGCCGCGAGCGCCTGGGAGTACGACATCCTGCTCAGCCCGGGGAGCGAGCAAGAGTGGGTCTACAAACGCGATTCCCGCCTTCGCCTCCCGATGACGCGAGCCCTGTGGGAGCGAGACGGCGTGCGTTACCTCCGGCCGGAACTGCAACTGCTCTTGAAATCGCGCGGGTTACGCGACAAGGACGAGCGCGACTTCACCGTCACGGCGCCACTGCTCGAGCGTTCGACACGAGAATGGCTGCGGGATGCCCTGACGCTTACCGAACCGAACCACCCCTGGATCGCTCGGCTGGACGATCTCGACGCGTGATGTCGTACGGCTCGCGGTGATCCTTGCCCGAGATCGCGTCGGGAACGACGCGATCTCGGGCAAGGTCATCACGTTCAGCCGTGCACCGCGGGCGCCTGGCCCTGACGTCGCGCCACCACGCGGTGCACACTCTCGAGCGCCGCGACGCCGACGAGCGCGCAGGCAGCCGCGATCGCCATCCTCGACAGGTTCGTCGGGTCGAGCGAGAACCAGCGACGGGTGAACGGCAGCAGGAACATCGGGACGTAGGCGAGGAAGCACGCCGTCACGAGCGCGAGACGCAGGCGGTCGAGCGGACGCGCGACGATGACGAGCACCCACCAGCTGCACGCGATGAGCGTCGTGAGCGTCGCCGTCGCGATCTGGGTGTGCCCGGCGCCGAACCCTCCGTCGGTCACTGCGTCCGCACCGCCGCCCTGGCCGTGGCGCACGAGCAGGTAGCACGCGAGCGTGACGGCGGCGATGACGAGCCCCGACGGAATCGCGAACCGCATGACGCGCGGCACGAATCCGCTGCGCGCTCGTTCGCTGTTGGGCAGCAGTGACAGCACGAACGAAGGAACGCCGATCGTGAACCAGGCGGCGATCGTCAGGTGGATCGGCTCGAACGGGTACGCGAGCGAGGGCGTGTGGAACAGGTGCGCCCCGAGCCCGAGCAGGCCGATGACGAGGGCGAGCGTCACCGCGTAGATCGTCTTCGTGAGGAACAGGTGAGCGACGCGTTCGATGTTGCCGATGACGCGGCGGCCCTCGGCGACGACGTGCGGCAGCGTCGCGAACTTGTTGTCGAGCAGGACGATCTGGGCGACGGCGCGTGTCGCGTCGCTGCCGGAGCCCATGGCGACGCCGACGTCCGCGTCCTTGAGGGCGAGGACGTCGTTGACGCCGTCACCGGTCATCGCGACGATGTGGTCGCGGCTGTGCAGCGCCCGCACCATCGCGCGCTTGCCGTCGGGCTTGACGCGCCCGAACACGACGCCCTTGTCGAGCGCGTCGGCGAGTTCGGCTGTGTCCGTGGGCAACTTGCGTGCGTCGAGCGCCTGGTCGGCCTCGCCGAGGCCGAGGGATTCGGCGACGGCGCCGACGCTGCGCGCGTTGTCGCCGGAGATGACCTTCACCTCGACGCCCTGGTCGTGGAAGTACTCGAGCGTCTTCGCGGCGTCGGGGCGCACCTTCTGCGCGAGCACGACGAGGGCGCGCGGCGTCAGCTCGCCGGACGCGCCGTCGGCGTCGACGCGCGTCTCCGCCTCGGCGAGCAGCAGCACGCGAGCGCCGCTCGCGCCGACCTCCGTTGCGCGCTCACCGTCGGCGCTGTCGGGGTCGAGCAGGATGTCGGCGGCGCCCATGACCCAGTTGCCGTGCCCGGCGAACGAGACGCCCGACCACTTCGTCGCGGAACTGAACGGCGCCCGCGCCTCGACGCCCCAACCCGGCGCATCGCCGAACGCGTCCTTGACGGCGAGCATCGTCGCGTTCGGGTGCTCGTCGGCGTGCGCGAGGGCGGCGAGTGCCTCCTTCGCACTGCCCTCGTCGGTGTCACCGAGCGGTTCGACGCGTTCGAGCGTCATGCCCGGCTCCGTAAGGGTGCCCGTCTTGTCGGCGCAGACGACATCGACGCGCGCGAGGCCCTCGATCGCTGGCAGCTCGTTGACGAGGCACTGACGGCGCCCGAGGCGGATGACGCCGACGGCGAACGCGACGGACGTCAGCAGCACGAGGCCCTCGGGCACCATCGGGGTCAGTGCGGCCACCATGCCGAGGACGGCCTGCTTCCAGTCGTCGCGCGCGAGCAGCAGCTGGTTGACGATCGTGATGAGGCCGGCGGGGATGAGCAGGTAGGTGATGACCTTGAGGATGCTGTCGATGCCGCTGCGCAGTTCGGAGCGCACGAGCGTGAATTCGCCGGCGTCGGCCGTGAGCTTGGCGGCGTACGAATCTCCGCCGACGGCGGTGGCGCGCATCAGCCCCGAGCCCGCGACGACGAAGCTGCCGGAGCGCAGGTCGTCGTCGCTGCGCTTGTCGATCGGGTCTGATTCACCCGTCAGCAGTGACTCGTCGACGTCGAGGTGATCGGCGCGCACGACGACACCGTCGACGGCGATCTGCGAACCGGACGACAGCTCGACGATGTCGCCGGTGACGATGTCCGTCGTCGGGATCTTCTTCGCCTCGTCGTCGCGCCGTACCGTCACCTCGGCCGTGTTGACGATACTGAGCTGCTTCAGCGTGTGACGGGCGCGCAGCTCCTGCGCAATGCCGACGATGCTGTTGATGACGATGGCGAGCCCGAACAGCGCGTTGCGCAGCGAGCCCGTCGCGACGACGAGGGCCACGAGGATCGCGAAGATCGCGTTGATGCGTGTGAACAGGTTCGCTCGCACGATCTGCCACGTCGAGCGCATGCCGTCGTCAGGGGCGTGGTTGACCTCCCCGCGACGCGTCAGTTCCTCCACCTCGGCCGTGCTCAGGCCCGCCTCGTGCTGTTCCCGCTCTCCCATCGACCCATTGTCTCGTGACGGCCTCCCCCGCGTGGCGCGAGGGCCGGGCCGAGACTCAGGGTGGCGGGTCACTCACAGGTAGGCGGGCAGCCGCGCGCCTACCTGTGAGTACCCGCCATCATGGGCTGCGATCAGATCTTCGACGCGCGATACCCCGCCTTGATCGCGGCAGCCGGCGTCGAGAAGCACATCTCGGGGTGCGTCTTCGCGTAGAAGCGCTGGCCGGGCCTGTGGAAGATGTGGCTCGACGCATTGCCCTTGATCGGCGCCCAACTGGGGCAGTTGACGCTGCCCTTCGGCATGACGATGGCGCTGCCGCGCGATGGCGCGGGGGCCGTCACCTTGACGTAGACACGCGTCGATGTCGAGGCCTTGTTCGTCGACGTCGCCTTGAGCTGAACGCTCCAGTATCCGCTCGCCTGCGGGGCCATCGACGTCGCGAAGTTGCCGCGCGCATCGGCCTTCAGCGTGCGCTGCGCGGTGTTCGGGGCAGAACCGTCAGCGTCGAAGAACACGACGACAGACGCACCCGGAGTCGCCGTCCAGGTCTTCGCCAGCTTCTGCGCCTGGCCCTTGAGCGTGATGCTCGAGCCCTTCGTGACCGTCGTCGGTGTCACGGCAAGGTTCGCGACGCGCGTCGTGACGGTCGCCGCGGCCAGGGCGGGCGTGGCGGTGAAGGCGGTGGCGGCGGCGAGCGTCGTCGCGCCGGCCAGGGCGAGGGCACGGTTCATCTGGGCGTTTCCTTCGAGGTGGGAGGGGTGACGGCCGTCGGCACGTCACCGCCGATCCTAGAGGTCATTGCGCTTTCAAGTTCTTGCTTTGCCGGCTCTTCACGAACGAGG
>NZ_DCNR01000099.1:0-222 GCF_002322065.1 Dermacoccus sp. UBA1591
ACGACATCGAATCGAAGGAACTCACATGGCCGACCAGCCACTGACCGACGACGCGTCCGCGACGTCGGGCGCGCCTGCGGCTCCCGCCGCAGGCGCCGCCCACTCTGACGCGGGCGCGTCCGTCGCCACGGGTGCCCCGCCGCAGCAGTCCGCATCGGGGCGCCGAACTGCGGCAGATGCGGGCGCGAAGACGCCGGGCGCCGCGCCCGACATCAACCCGTG
>NZ_DCNR01000099.1:545-760 GCF_002322065.1 Dermacoccus sp. UBA1591
GTGCCGCTGCTCATCACCGGACGCCTCGGTGACCGTTTCGGCCCGAAGAACCTCTACCTCATCGGCCTGGCCGTGTTCACGTTGTCGTCGGCCGCGTGCGGCTTCGCCCCGAATGTCGGCGTCCTCATCGCCGCGCGCGTCGTCCAGGGTCTCGGTGCGGCGATCATGACGCCGCAGACGATGGCCATCATCACGCGCATCTTCCCCGCGGACGG
>NZ_DCNR01000099.1:1024-2144 GCF_002322065.1 Dermacoccus sp. UBA1591
CGGGTGGGAGTGGATCTTCTTCGTCAACGTGCCCGTCGGCCTCATCGGTCTCGCGATGGCGTGGAAGCTCGTGCCGTCGCTGCCGAGTCACGCGCACAAGTTCGACCTCGTCGGGGTCGCGCTGTCGGCCGTCGCGCTCTTCTGCGTCGTGTTCGGCATCCAAGAAGGCGCGCAGTACGACTGGGGCACGATCACGGGCATCATCTCTGTGCCGCTGCTCATCATCCTCGGCCTCGTCTTCTTCGTCCTGTTCATCCTGTGGGAGCGACGATACAGGGGTGAGCAGCTCGTGCCGCTGCACCTGTTCGCGAACCGCAACTTCTCCCTCGCCAACATCGCTATCACGTCCGTCGGGTTCGCGATCACGGCCATGTCGTTCCCGATCATGATCTACGCGCAGGCCGTGCTCGGTTACTCGCCGACGAAGGCCGCGCTGCTGCTCGCGCCCATGGCCGTCATCTCCGGTCTGCTCGCCCCTGTCGTCGGTGGTCTCGTCGACCGCAAGCACCCCGCGATCCTCGCGGGCTTCGGGCTCGTCTGCTTCTCCGTCGCCCTGTTCTGGTACGGCCGGATGCTCGGCGCCGGCACGTCGATCTGGTGGCTGCTCGCCGTCGCGTGCCTGCTCGGTGTGGCGAACGGGTTCATGTGGGCGCCGCTCTCGGTGACGGCGACGCGCACCCTCGAACCGCGCTTCGCCGGTGCAGGTTCGGGCATCTACAACACGACACGTCAGATCGGCGCCGTCATCGGTTCCGCCGCCGTCGCCTCCCTCATGGATTCGCGCCTTCGCCACCACCTCGGTGAGCAGGCTGCGGGTGGCGCGCATCAGGCGGGCGGCGGTCACATGCCGGCGCAGGTCGCCGAGCAGTTCGCCCGCGCCATGGGCGAGACGCTGTATCTGCCGGCCGCGGTGCTCATCGTCGGCATCATCGCCGCGGTGATGTTCACCAACCCGCACCGCAGGACCGGCCGTCACGCGGCGGACGCTCACTGAGCGCCCGAAGCCGAGGGCCCCGGACGAACATTGCCCGCGAACGCGTCATCCATGACGCGTTCGCGGGCAATGTTCGTCCGGGTTCGATGGGGTGGTCGCTCGATCCGTGCCAAAGGTCCCTGGCCC
>NZ_DCNR01000099.1:2384-4456 GCF_002322065.1 Dermacoccus sp. UBA1591
TCACGAGAGGTGCCTCGGATGGCTGACAACACGACCAAGCCCATCGTCGTCGGAGTCGACGGATCGCCGTCGTCGCTGAGCGCCCTCGAATGGGCCGCGCAGCACGCCGAGCTGACGAAGCAGCCGCTCGAGGCCCTCACGACGTGGCAGTGGCCCACCAACTACGGCTACGCCGTGGCGTTCGAAGCCAACTTCGACCCGGCGCAGGAGAGCACGCAGATGCTCGACGAGATCGTCGCGAAGGTGCAGGCCGACCACCCGAGCATCGAGGTGCGACCGCACGTCATCGAGGGCGACACGCGCAATGTGCTCGTCAAGCGCTCCAAGGAGGCGGCGCTGCTCGTGCTCGGCAGCCGCGGCCACGGCGAGCTGACGGGCATGCTGCTCGGCTCCGTCAGCGGCTACTGCGTCACGCACGCCGACTGCCCCGTCCTCGTCACGCGCCACTGACGCGGCGCGGCCCGGCGCGTGACTGGGCCCGCGACCTGACGCGTCGAGGACGCGTCGGCTCCGATGGCGTCTGCACCCCGGCGGACGGTGGCGCGCGGCGCCGTCACGGGAGTAGGTTCGTGCCATGAGTGACACGAGCAGCGAGAACTACACCCCCGAGGTCGACCAGCAGGACGGCGGCCCCGGCGCCCAGACCGGCGGCGACGGCGGCGAGAACAATGATGTCGCGAGCGGCGGGCGCAGCGACGAGGGCAGCACCGACGAAGGCCAGCACGCCGACGCCGACAAAGGCTGACGGCGGCCGCCGCTGAGCGCGGTGGTTTGCCGCGAGCGTCGGCAGGCATGACACGACGCACGCCTCACCTGAACACGACGCACGCGCCCCGGCGCGTCGAACCTGCGTGGCCGCGAGCCCCGCACAGTGACGACGCGACCGGGGCGCATGCGTCGTGCCCGCTCTGAGACCATGGGGCAGACCCCGATCCGAGGAGCCTCATGCCGGCCACCGCAGCCCCCGCGCCGCCGCGCGTCAGGTTGCTCCTCGCACGCTTCTCGCACACGGGTCTCGTGTTCGCCGCGCTGTTCTACATCATCGCGAACACGCCGTCACTGCTGCCGCGCCCCTGGTGGATGCAGGGCCTCGTCGCGGCGCTGAGCGGGGTGTGCGGGTACGTTCTCGGCCTCGCGCTGGGGCGCCTCGTCCACGCGACGGCGCGCTGGTTGGGCCTGCATGTCACGATGAACCCGCGTCGACGCGTGCTGCTCGGCCGCATCGGCATCGCGTTCGCGGCCCTGATCGTCATCAGCTTCCCGCAGGCGACGATCGACTGGCAGCGGGAGGTCAGCCGCCAGGTCGACGTCGACGGGCCGGGGTGGTGGTATCCGACCGGTTCAACGCTCGTCGCGGTCGTCGTGTTCGTCCTGTTCATCCTCGTCTGGCGCGGCCTCGCCGGGCTCACCCGCTTCTTCCTCACGAAGGTCTCCTCACGCATCGTGCGGGAGGCAGCGGCCCGTCTCGTCGCATCGGTCATCACGGTCGCGACGGTCGTCGTGGCGATCGACGTCGTCGTCGAACCCGCCGTCCTCGCCGTCGTCGGGGGCAACGCAGACCGCGTCAACCAGCAGATGCCGCGCGGTGAGCACGCACCGACGTCGTCGTTGCGCAGTGGTGGCCCCGGCTCGCCACTGACGTGGAACAGCCTCGGCCAGGACGGCGCGAAGTTCGTCGCCGCGGGGCCGGACGCGAAGCAGATCGCCGACGTGACGAAGAAGCCAGCCAAGGAGCCGGTGCGGGTGTTCGTCGGCGCGAATGAGTCGTTGGACAAGAGCGCCGACCTCGCGGTAGCCGAGCTCGACCGCACCGACGCCTGGAAGCGCAAGGCGATGCTCGTCATCACGCCGACGAGCACCGGCTACGTCAACCTGTGGGGCGCCGCGTCCTTCGAGTACCTGCTCGGCGGCGACACCGCTGCGGTCGGAATGGCGTACTCGAACCTGCCGTCGGCGTTCGGCCTGCTCACCGCGCCACGCGACCCCGGCAAGGCGTCGCAGATCCTCCTCGAGAAGGTGCGGCGCCGCGTCGACGCGATGCCCGCGGCCCAGCGCCCGAAGGTGTACTTCAC
>NZ_DCNR01000099.1:4563-10166 GCF_002322065.1 Dermacoccus sp. UBA1591
GCGCGCGCCCGGTTCGACGACGATCGACCCCGTCATCAACGGCGGACGCCACATCCGTTTCGCCGGTGAGCCGTCGCAGCTGGGCGCCGACGAGTACGACCGCCCTCTGGGCGCGTGGCAGAAACCGCGCGTCGTCTACCTGCAGCACCCGTCCGACCCCGTCGTGTGGTGGTCGCCGCGCCTGATGTTCAACTCACCCGAGTGGCTGCGTGAGACGCGCGACAACACGCCGATGGCGCAGATGAGCTGGGCTCCGTTCGTCACCTTCTGGCAGGTCAGCGCCGACATGCTCGTCTCCAACGAGGTGCCCGGCGGTTACGGTCACCGCTACTTCGGCGCCGAGATGGTGCCGGCCTGGGCGAAGGTGCTCGACGTCGACCCCGGCTCGCGGGAGGATGCCATCATCGACGCCGTGGGGCGCCGCTGAGCGCGCTCGCCGTCAGCGATCATCGCCCGGAAATCGTCATCCTCGACGCGTTTGCGGGCAATGATCTGGCGGGCCGTCAGTTCTGACGCGTCGGATCGAGCTTGCCCGTCATCGTCACCCCACCGGTGCTGACGGTGAAGCTCGCGACCGCGTTCGTGCACGTCATGCCGCTGACGTTGCTCGTGCACGTCGTTCCTGCGGAGGTGAAGCTGCTGCCGTAGCCGAGCACGGCCGTGCCGTCCTTCGTCGTCACCGATGCGTTCGGCACGCTCGACGTCCAGCGCGCAGCCTCGCCGTCGGTGTCGAAACCGGGGTCACCGGTGAGGAAACCGACGCCCTTCGGCGTCAGCATGACGTAGTTCGCGCCGCCGTGCTTCGCCGACACCTCGGGGGTGAGGTGGCAGCCGACGACGCCCTTCGTCATGTCGCACCAGTTGCGGCCCGTGGGCGTCGTGAACTGCGACCATCCTGTCGCGGCGTAGGCATGTGCCGTCGCGGTGCCGCTCGTCGACGGCGCGCTGCTCGCCGAGGCGGTCGGGCCCGCCGAGTCCTGACTGCCGGACGGCGCCGCGCCCGAGCCGGTTGCGCTCGCCTGCGGCGCTGCGGGGTCGCTCGCCGACGCACCGTCGCTCGTGCTCGGCGACGTGGACGAGGCGCTCGCGGCCGTACTGGAGGGAGTGCTCGAAAACGTCGACGACGACGCGGCAGAGCTGCGCTCGGAGGGCGTCTGGCTCGGTGCGGCCTGCTGCGTCGTCGACGACGCGGACGACTGCGCCACCGTGGCGTTCTGCGACGCGCCGTCCTGGCCATTTCCGCACGCGGCGAGCGCGAGCGTCAGCAGGCCCGCGGCGGTGAGAGCTGGGACGGTGCGCATGAGTTCCCCTTGTCGTCGAACGGTGCCGACACGTCACGCCGTGCCGCACCTCCACTGTGGCAGAGATAGCGGCCGTGGCGAAGGCGCCATGCCGACCGAGACGACCCGGCCGAAACTCGTGCCCGGCAGCCCGATTCGCTCACGTCACAGGTGGCCGCTGAGCGCCGCCATGCGGGATTCGAGCTTGCCGACAAGGGCGTCGAGCTCCTTGGAGTTCTCGGCGCTGACGGGCAGGACGTCGATCGAGATCGTCGCTCCACCGGCGAGGGAGCGCAGTTCTTCGAGCTTCGCGGCGAACGGCGAACCGCTGCCGGGTGAGTAGTAGTCGACGGCCGCGTCGATGTCGTTCGGGTAGAGGTCGGCCTTCGTCACGGCAATGACGACCCACATCGGCTTGGCTCGGCGCACCGCCATCGCGGCGATGCGGTGCGCGGTGATCGTCCAGTCCTCCAGCTCCGCGGCGAGCTGCTCGTCGCGCGTGCGTGACGGCGCCGCGCCGCTCGTGCCGCCGGCGCGTCGCGGCGTCGCGTGGCCGTAGGAGACGACGTGGACGATGCCGTCGACCGGCTCCTCGTAGAACACCTCGTCGAGGGCTGCGAGGCGCGTCGCGGCGTTGTCGCCGGGCACGACGCGGAAGCGGAAACCCTTGAGCCGCGGCGACTTCGACGTCCGACGCTCCATCGTCGCCGAGCCGGCCTCGGTGACGGCGTCGGGGCTCGTGCGGCGCGCGAGACGGTCGACGAGGCGCGTCTTGCCGACGCCCGTCATGCCCGTGACGGCGACCGTCGGGTAGCGGCGATGCACGAGGGAGGAGATCTTCTCGGGTGCCGCGGTGAGGGCGGTGAGGGCCGTTCCGGCCAGGCTGGCGCCGGCAGCGGCGAGGCCGGCGTTGTGGCGGGCACCGGTGTTCTTCGAGGTCACGGTTCACCTTTCGGCAGAGGCTCGTTCGACGCCGGGGCGCCGAGCACTTTGCCCTCTAGTCAACCCGAAACGGCGTCGAAACGCCTCTCCGAGGGTTTCTTCGACGCCTTCGCGGTGCTGCGCGTTCGCCGCGTCCGACCATCCGCGTGGGTGGTGAACCAGCGGCCTGCGCGTCCTAGAGTGAAGACATGACTCGCGAAGACATCCACGAAGCAGCCAAGAACGACGACGCGGACGGCCAGAAGCCCGGCGGCGCCGGGGAGGTCTCCGAAGGCGGCAGCGGTTTCGGCACCGACAGTGAGACGAACGTCAACGGCGCCGACGCCGTGCCCGACAAGACGACCGGCGGCACCAGCCCCCGTACGCCCAACCAGTGAGCTGAGTGCCTCCGACCAGGTGCCGGCCGGCCCCTGACCCCGAGGTCACGGCCCGCTCTGTCCCTGGAGGTCTCGACGGCGATCCGGCGACGGCGTGACGCGTCTGACGGTGCGCCGAATCTGTCCTGCGCGTGCGTCCCGCCGGCGAAATCACGCCCGAGGGTGTAGCGGTTGTCGGTGCCTCGGTCTAGCCTCACGAGCATGACTGACATGAACACGAATCAGCCCGACGACACCCTCGGGGCGCCCGCTTCGGACGCCCCGAACGGTCAGGCTCAGCAGGGCCAGGACATGCTCGGCGCGACGGAGCCGACGCAGGGTGGCCCGAACGATGCCTCCCTGCAGCGGGACCCCGACGAGTGGGCCACCGGCGACGAGCCGATGACCGAGGCGCAGAAGTCGTACCTCGACACGCTCGCCAAGGAGGCGGGCGAGACGCTGCCCGCCACGCTGACGAAGGCCGAGGCGAGCAAGCACATCGATCGCCTCCAGGGTTCGAACAACCGCGTCAACCAGCAGGGTGCGCAGGGCAACTGAGGCAACTGCCAGACGCCACCGGTCGGCCTGGCGCGACATGTTTCACGTGGAACATGTGGCGCCAGGTCGGGCGGAGGTGCGCTGCAACGAGAGGGCCGCGCACTGCGCGGTGACCACGGGTCATGCCCCCACCGGGGCTCGAGCACGCACCGAATGACGTGTCGATGATTCCCGGCGTGAATCGTCAGACCCCACAATGGCTTCTATGACTTCCCTCGTCTGGTTCCGTGACGACCTGCGTACGTTCGACCATCCGGCGCTGCGTGCGGCGGTCGATCACGCCGTCACCTCACAGGGCTCCCAGGGCTCGCAGGAGTCGGATGACGGCGCGTCGTCCGAGCCCGCGGGTGTCGTCGCGCTCTTCGTCCTCGACGAGGAATCGGACGGCCTCCGCCCGATCGGCGGCGCGGTGAAGTGGTGGCTGCATCACTCGCTCGTCGCCTTGCGCGAGAAGCTCGAGGCGCTCGGCATCCCGCTCGTCCTGCGACGCGGCGCCGCGCATGACGTCGTCCTCAATGTGGTCGAGACGTTCGACGTCGACTTCGTCGCCTGGAATCGCCGATACGGCGGGCCGGAGCGCGCCGTCGACGCCGGGATCAAGGAAGCGCTCGCCGAGCGCGTCGTCGAGGTGCACTCGTATTCGGCGAACCTGCTGTTCGAGCCGTGGACCATCACAACGGGTGGTGGCACCCCGTACCGCGTGTTCACGCCGTTCTGGAAGGCGTGCCTGAGCGAGCCCGAGCCACGTGAGCCGCTCGGCGCGCCGTCAGCGCTCACCCCGCCGTCCGCACTCGTCGAGCAGGCTGGCCAGGCGAGTGACGACCTCGACACCTGGGCGTTGCTGCCGACGAAACCCGACTGGTCGACCGGCATCGCCAAGGCCTGGACGCCGGGCGAGGACGCCGCGCACGAGCTGCTCGCCGACTTCCTCGACGACGCCGTCGTCCACTACGCCACCGAACGTGACGAACCGTCGAAGCCGGCGACGTCGCGCCTCTCGCCGCATCTGCGCTTCGGGGAGATCAGCCCGCAGACGATCTGGCATGCGGCGCGGCGCAGTGGCAAGGACGTCGAGACGTTCCTGTCGGAGGTCGGTTGGCGCGAGTTCGCGTGGCACACGCTCTACGAGAACCCTGACCTTCACGAGGTGAACCTCAATCGGAAGTTCGACGCGTTCCCGTGGCCGCCACTCGACGAGGACGCGCTGCTCGCATGGGAGAAGGGCGAGACGGGCGTCCCGCTCGTCGACGCGGGCATGCGCGAGCTGTGGGAGACGGGCACGATGCACAATCGCGTGCGCATGGTCGTCGCGTCGTTCCTGACGAAGAACCTGCTCATCGACTGGCGCATCGGTGAGGAGTGGTTCTGGGACACGCTCGTCGACGCCGACGCCGCGAGCAACCCGTTCAACTGGCAGTGGGTCGCCGGGTGCGGCGCAGACGCCGCACCGTACTTCCGCGTCTTCAACCCGGAGACGCAGCGCAAGAAGTTCGACCCCGACGAGCGCTACGTCCGCCGCTGGGGCGCTGACGACGGCCGCGAACCCATCGTCGACCTCGCCGAGACGCGCAAGGCCGCACTCGCGGCATACGAGCAGACGAAGTGACGTCTCACCTCAGCTAACCCTGACCCCTTGCGTGCAGATGCACCTGCGTGCAGATGCACCCGGGTGCACTTGCACGCAGGGGTTGGGTCGGATTCGACGTCATGTTGCTCGCCTTCATGGCGGTGACGGCGTGGCGCGCGTGGCAGCGGCGTCAGCTCGTCATCCTCGCGTCGTTCACGACGGGCATGCTGCTCGTCTGCGACGACGAGCTCTCACCCATCGCGTCGGCGAGTTCTGCCGCGCCGCGTCCGTCGAGCTCGGTGGCGATGCCGTCACGCGCGCCGAGACGGTCGGCGTCGCTGCGATGCGACGACACCTTGAACCGGGCCTCCATGCGCTGCACGGAAATGCGGATGCCGACGATCTTCGTCAGCATGTCGTCCAGATAGTCGCGCGGTGCCTGCCCCATGCGCCACGGCTCGTCGCGCCCGCCCTCCATCGCACCCGTGAGCTTCGCGATGACGCCGCGCACCCACCTCGGGTCGTCGTGCACCTCCAACTCTCCCCAGGCATGAGCGACGAGGTAGTTCCACGTCGGGACGACGCGGTGATGCTCGGCCTTGCTCGGATACCAGCTCGGCGAGACGTAGTGCTCGAGCGGCCCGAACGTCGCGAGCGTCAGCCCCTCGTGACGGCCGTTCTCCCACAACGGGTTCGCACGCGCCACGTGCCCGATGAGCGCCTTGCCCGTCGGTGCGCCGTCATCGTCGACGAGCAGCAACGGCACCATGTCCGCCTGCGGCGTGACGCCGTCGTGCGTGATGAGCGTCGCGAGCGGATGTTTCGCAACGAACGCGGCGACCGTCTCGACGTCCGTGACGACGTCGTGCGGCGGGTTATAGGGCAGGTTCAACCAGTCGT
>NZ_DCNR01000098.1:0-21833 GCF_002322065.1 Dermacoccus sp. UBA1591
GGCGGGATTCGTCTGTCACGCCCGAAGCATCGTCGCGCCGAGCGGGGTCTGAGCGGGGCGCATGCGCCCCGCTCAGACCGCCGCCGGAAGACGAAGCGAGGGAAGGATCAGTGGCTGTGGCCGTGGCCGCCGGCGGCGGGGGCCTCTTCCTCTTCCTTCTTCTCGACGACGAGGGTGTCGGTCGTGAGCACCATCGAGGCGATGGAGGCGGCGTTGGTGAGCGCGGAGCGGGTCACCTTGACGGGGTCGATGATGCCGGCGTCGACGAGGTCGATGTACTCGCCGGTCGCGGCGTCGAGGCCCTGGCCGACGGGCAGTTCGCGCACCTTGGAGACGGCGACGTAGCCCTCGAGGCCAGCGTTCTCGGCGATCCAGCGCAGCGGCTCCGCGATGGCCTTGCCGACGAGCGTGGCACCCGTCGCCTCGTCACCCTCGAGCGAGAGGGAGTCGAGAGCAGACGACGCGTGGATGACGGCCGAACCACCACCCGCGACGATGCCCTCTTCGATGGCCGCACGCGTGGCCGCGATGGCGTCCTCGATGCGGTGCTTCTTCTCCTTCATCTCGACCTCGGTGTGCGCACCGACGGCGATGACGCAGACGCCGCCGGCGAGCTTGGCGAGGCGCTCCTGGAGCTTCTCGCGGTCCCAGTCGGAGTCGGTGCGCTCGATCTCGGACTTGAGCTCCTTGACGCGGCCCGCGACGTCATCAGCGGCGCCGGCGCCGTCGATGATCGTCGTGTTGTCCTTCGTCACCTGGATGCGGCGTGCCTGGCCGAGCGAGTCGAGGTCGGCGTTCTCGAGCTTGAGCCCGACCTCCTCGGCGATGACCTGGCCACCGGTGAGGATCGCGATGTCCTGCAGCATCGCCTTGCGGCGGTCGCCGAAGCCGGGGGCCTTGACGGCGACGACGTTGAACGTGCCGCGGATCTTGTTGACGACGAGGGTGGAGAGGGCCTCGCCCTCGATGTCCTCGGCGATGATGAGCAGCGGCTTGCCGGACTGCACGACCTTCTCGAGGACGGGCAGCAGGTCGGCGATGGCCGAGATCTTGCCCTGGTTGATGAGGATGTAGGCGTCCTCGAGGACGGCCTCCATGCGCTCGGGGTCGGTGACGAAGTACGGCGAGAGGTAGCCCTTGTCGAACTGCATGCCCTCGGTGTACTCGAGCTTCGTCTCGGCGGTCGAGGACTCCTCGACGGTGATGACGCCGTCCTTGCCGACCTTCGCGAACGCCTCACCGATGAGGCCACCGATCGTCGCGTCCTGAGCGGACAGCGAGGCGACCTTGGCGTAGTCGTCCTGACCGTCGACGGGGCGCGCGTTGGCGAGCAGCTGGTCGTTGATGGCCGTGACGGCCTTGTCGATGCCGCGCTTCAGGCCGGACGGAGCAGCGCCCGCAGCGACGTTGCGCAGGCCCTCCTTGACGAGCGCCTGGGCGAGAACCGTCGCGGTCGTCGTACCGTCACCGGCGACGTCGTTCGTCTTGGTGGCGACCTCCTTGGCGAGCTGCGCGCCGAGGTTCTCGTACGGGTCCTCGAGCTCGACCTCGCGGGCGATCGTCACACCGTCGTTCGTGATCGTGGGGGCGCCCCACGCCTTGTCGATGACGACGTTGCGGCCCTTGGGGCCGAGCGTCACCTTGACGGCGTTGGCGAGCGCGTCGACACCGCGCTCGAGGGACTTGCGGGCGTCGTCGTTGAATTCAAGCGTCTTGGCCATGGTTCAACCTTTCGTTCGAAGGCGCCGCGCGGCGCGTGACGCGCGCAGCGGAAGAGTGTGGGGTGCGAGTGAGAGGAAAGGACGAGCCCGGCCCGGCCGTCAGACCTGAGCCGGGCTCGTCGTCACCTGCTGGCTCGACGGATCGTCAGGAGACGACCGCGAGCACGTCGCGAGCGGAGAGGATGAGGTACTCGGTACCGGCGAACTTGACCTCGGTGCCGCCGTACTTCGAGTAGATGACCTTGTCGCCGACGGCGACGTCGACCGGAACGCGGTTGCCGTGGTCGTCGATGCGACCGGGGCCGACGGCGATGACCTCGCCCTCCTGCGGCTTCTCCTTGGCGGTGTCCGGGATGACGAGGCCGGAGGCCGTGGTCTGCTCGGCCTCGACGGCCTTGACGACGATGCGGTCTTCGAGCGGCTTGATGTTGACCGACACGGTAGGACCTTCCCTTTCGCAGACCGCCCGATCTTCTCGGGCGGGACGGATGCTTTCGTTCCCTGGCCACACCACCCACCGGTGGCGGTGTGGCATGCATGTGGGCCGACATCGCCTCGCCGTCGCGGGGGTCGAGGGATGAGCTCACTGGCACTACCCAGGGGTGAGTGCTGGAACCGAATCTAGTAACGCCGTTGGCACTCGGTCAAGCCGAGTGCCAACTCGTTTCCGATGTTCGCCCACAGCGCATCGGGGGCTGCTCCGAGGGCCCCCGATGACACAATGGCGGCCATGGATGCGAGCGTCGTGCACGAGTTGTTCACCGACGACGGACGCGCGCTGCTCGCCTCGCTCCCGCCCTACGAGGAGAAGAACGTCGTCATGCTGACGACGCGGCTGCGCGCCGCAGGGCACTCCCCCGAACTCGTCGCCGCTGCGCTCACCCAGTCCCGGCTGCGGGCCAGGGCCGTCGACAAGTTCGGTGATGCGGCGGCGTCGATGTTCTTCACCCCCGACGGCCTCGAACAGGCCACGCGCGCACCCATCGCCCGTCTGCACGCGCAGCGGTTCCTCGACGCCGGGGCGAGCCTCGTCATCGACGGTGGCTGCGGAATCGGTTCCGACGCCGTCGGATTCGCGCGAGCCGGGCTCGACGTCATCGGCGTCGAAGCGGATCCGGAAACCGCAGCCCTGGCCGCTCAGAACCTCGCGTCGTTTCCCGGCAGTCGCGTCGTCACGGGGCGGGTCGAGGATGTCGCGGCTTCGCTCGACCAAGCCGGGGCCGCCTGGTGGTTCGACCCGGCACGCCGCACGCCCGGCGTCGCCGACATCCGCGGGCGCACGAAGCGCACGTTCTCCCTCGCGGCGCTGACGCCGACCTGGGAGCTGATCCAGCACGTCGCGGCTGCCGCCCCCGCGGCAGGCGCCAAGCTCTCGCCGAGCCTGGCCCATCACGACGTGCCGAGCGGTTGCGAGGTCGAGTTCGTCTCCTACGCCGGCGGCGTCGTGGAGGCGAGCGTGTGGTGGGGCGCCGCCGTCCGTGACGTCGGCAGAACTGCGACGATCGTGCGCCCCCGGCCGGGCGGCCCGAGGTCGTCCGGCGATCGCGTCCCGCCCGACGTCCTGCACGTCATCGAGGCCGACTTCGACGGCATCGACGCCGCGCCCGCAAGCCGCGCGTCACTGGGAGCGTACTTCTACGAGGCCGACAAGGCGTTGACGCGCAGCGGCCTCGTCGGGGCGCTGCTCGACGCCACGGGCGGCCACGAGTTCACGCCTGGACACGGCTACGTCACGGCCGATGCGCTCGTCGACATCGGGCTGCTGGGGCGCGCCTACCGCGTGCTCGACTCCGTGCCGCTGCACGAGAAGACGCTGCGCGCCTACCTGCGCGAGCGCGCCGTCGGGCGCCTCACGATCAAGAAACGCGACGTGGACATCGACGCAGACGCGCTGCGCCGCTCGCTCAAGCTCAAGGGCTCGAACGCCCTGACGGTCGTGCTCGTGACGCTCGACGACGAGCGCCTGGCACTCGTCGTCGAACCGCTGTGACGCTCGCCGCCCCGCTTCCCTGACGCCCCGCCCCGCCCCATGACGCATCCGTGAGATCGAGCGATGTGGGCGAATTCGAGCACCACAGCGCTCGGGCTCTCCCGTATCGCTCGATCTCGAGGATGGGCGTGCGAACCGTGACCTGACCGAGATCCACGCCCCAGCTCGGACGCACTCGGGCCGTAGATATTGACGAACATGCAAACGTCCGAGGCGGGCGCCCTCTCCGAAGGCTCGACGCCTGTGCCACCTGCTCCTGCCGAAACCACAGGCCGACGACCGTCCGCGCCCGGGCGCAGCGGCACGGCTACCTGGCTGATGAGCATCGCTCTCATCCTCTGGGCAGTGTGGGCCGTCAGCATCCTCGCCTCGCCGATGCGTTCCGGCAGTGTGGCCGACGCGGCCAGCGCCCTGCAGCGGCACGACGACGTGCACTGGCTCGTCGTGCAGCGCCCCTCCGACGACGGCCCGAGCGGTCACTTCACGCCGGGCCTCGCCGACCCCCTCTCCCAGGAATGGCAGGATTCGCGTTTCACGACCCCGCGCGAGAACGGTGGCGACGGCGCGGGCACGCTCTCGTCGACGCAGGAGCAGCAGATCGCCTGGAGCGACAGCTCGGGGCTGCACGTGACGCGCGACTTCAGCGTCACCGGCTGGCGCACCGCCGAGGACGGCTGGCCCGACCCCGCGTCCAGCCCGTCGGCCGCCCTCTACCGATCGCTCGCGACCCAGGCTGCGTCGACGCGCGTCACGACGGTCCGCGCGCTCACGCCGCTGGGCACGATCACCTACGCCGACGGCTCGGGCACCGTCGAGACCTACGGGGTCGTCATGCTGCTCAGCGTGCTGATCGCGCTGGGATCGCTGTACGCCCGCCAGCCCCGTTTCGGCACCCGTTGGAGCTGGTTCTGGATCTTCGGCTGCCCCATGGGCGTCGGCCTCGTGTGGTACCTGATGCGCGAGGGGTGGTTCGGCCGTTCCACGGCCCCTGCGCCCGATCAGCGACGTTCAGGCTTCGCCGGCTTCGCGGCGTTCGTCGGCATCAGCTGGGTGCTCGGTTCGCTCGTGCATGCTTGGCTGTTTCGCTGACGCCGTGTCAGCGAGTTCGAGCGAAATGGGGCGCACGCACGGGGCATGACGGTCCGCCGGAAGGCGGCACGCTCATCGACACGCTGAAGAGCCCACCCCGTCCTTGCCGACGGCGACGGGCAGCGTCCCACCGGCCTTGGCCTTGCCGGTCAGGACGTCCGCGAGCGCCGCGAACGTCGGCTGCGTCGAACCGTAGGCCGCGAGTCCGACGGTGTCGGAGCCGCGCAGAGCGAGCGGGTAGGGCGTGTCGAGGGCGATCTGCACGCCGCTGTTTCCGGCCTTGATCGCTCCTGACGTGCCGGGCGACGTCGCCTCCGCTCCCCCGCCGGCGGACGATTCGCCGGCGTTGTACACGCCCCCTTCGAGCAGGTTCACCCGCGTGCCCCGCAGTCCGACGTCGACGCCGCGGGCCTTCAGCTCCTTCGTCAGCGTCGCTCGATGTTCCGCCGTCCCCCCTTCGACCCGCACACGGCTCCCGACGAGGTCACGCCCGCAGCGCCCGCCGAGCTGGGTGATCGACGCCTTCGCGAGACGGCGCGCGTCGTCGTCATGGGAACCGCGCACCGACGCGTCGGGCGCACTGACGTGCTGGTGCCGCGTCGTCGCGACGATGCGCGCGGCGGATTCGATGAGCCGCTGGCGCGTCAGTGCTCCTGAGGCGACGGCCTTCTCGATCGCGCTCACCGACGCGCTCGCGTCGGCGGGCATGAGCACGACATCGGCTCCGGCCTCGAGCGCCGACACCGCTGCAGCGCCGCCGCGATCGAACTTCTTGACGATCGCGCCCATGTTCATGCCGTCGGTGACGATGAGCCCCTTGAACCCGAGCTTGTCGCGCAACTGGCCCGTGAGCACCTTCGGCGAGAGCGTGCTCGGCACGTTGGGGTCGACGTCCTTGACGACGATGTGCGCCGTCATGATGGCGGGCACGCCGGCCTTGCTCGCCGAGGCGAACGGCACCCAGTCGCGCTTCATGAGCTGCTCGACCGACTGAGCCTGGACGGCGTAGTCGACGTGCGTGTCCGTCGTCACCGAGCCGTGGCCCGGAAAGTGTTTGATGACGGGCACGATGCCGGCCTGCTGGTAACCGGCGACCTGCGCGTTGACAGCTCGCGCGACGCGCTGCGGGTCGCTGCTCGGCGAGCGCACGCCGATCGTCGGGTCACTGGGGCCGACGGTGACGTCCGCGTCAGGTGCGAAGTTCATCGTCACGCCGAGCGAACGCAGCTCCTGGCCTTCGTCCTTGGCGAGCTGCGTCGCGAGCGCCGCATCGTCGGCGGCGCCGTAGGCCATCGCACCCGGCAGCGGGGTGACGCCGGAGGTGATGCGGGTGACCGGACCGCCCTCCTGATCGATGCCGATGACGGCCGGCCATGACCGTCCGCTCTCCTTGACGGCGCCCTGCACCGCTTTCGTGACGGCCGGCAAGCCCGCTGACTCGTCCGTGGGGTTGCTCGGCACGTTGTCGCCCATGATGATGACCCCGCCGAGGCCATTGCGACGCACTGCATCAGCGGCCGCCTGCGGGCTCGTGCCCTGGTAGTACCCGACGATGACCTGCCCGGCGAGCTGCTTCGTCGTCAGCTTCGAGACGTCATCCGTCGCGGCGTCGAGCTCTGCCTGTGTCGGCAGGCCCGTGTCGGCCTGGGTGCGATTTCCGTTAGCCGGCGCCGATGCGCCGGCCGAACCGGACGCCTTCGACGATGCCGACGATCCGGACGATGACACGGGCTTGCCGTCGTCCGACGAACTGCACGAGGCGAGCGTCATCGACAACGTTGCGGCGGCGACGACCGTCAGGCGGACGCGGCGTCGGCGGGGCGCGAGTCGGGCCTGGTCGGCGGCGAAGGCGACGCCCGCGGGGGCGACGTCAGGCGTGCCGGTAACAGGGGTGGTTGCGGGGGTGCGCGGGGTCATCCCATCACCTGTCCGATCGGCATGGAGGAGTCGGCGGGCACGGCGAGCGTCGACGGTGCGATGCCCTTCGCGACGAGGTGCGCGCCCAGCGTCGCGACCATCGCGCCGTTGTCGGTGCACAGGCTCAGTTTCGGCACGCGGATCGAGATGCCCGCCGACGTGCAACGCTGCTCGAGCACCGTGCGCAGCCGCGAGTTGGCCGAGACGCCGCCGCCGACCATGAGGTTGTCGCACGTGTAGTCGCGGCAAGCCATGACGGCCTTCTTCGTGATGACGTCGACGACGGCCTCCTGGAAGGACGCGGCGACATCGGCGACCGGAACCTCTTCCCCGGCAGCCTGTTTCGTCGCGACCCAGCGGGTGACGGACGTCTTGAGGCCGCTGAACGAGAAATCGTACCGGTGCTTCTCGAGGTCCTTCTTCGTCGACAACCCACGCGGGAACGGGATGGCCTTCGGGTCGCCGTCCTTGGCCGCCTCGTCGATCGCCGGGCCGCCCGGGTAGGGCAGGCCGAGTACGCGCGCCACCTTGTCGAACGCCTCGCCGCACGCGTCGTCGATCGTGTTGCCGAGGCTGCGCACGTCCGTCGCGATGTCGGGCACGTAGAGCAGGTTCGTGTGGCCGCCGGAGACGAGCAGCCCCATCGTCGGTTCCGGCAGCGGGCCGTGCTCGAGCATGTCGACGGCGACGTGCGCCGCGAGGTGGTTGACGCCGTAGAGCGGCTTGTCGAGGGCGATCGACAGGGCCTTCGCTGCCGCGACACCGACCATGAGCGCACCGGCGAGACCTGGGCCGACGGTGACGGCGATCGCGTCGACGTCGGCGAGCTTGACGCCCGCCGTGTCGCAGGCGCGACTCAGCGACGGGATCATCGCCTCGAGGTGCGCGCGGCTCGCGATCTCGGGCACGACACCACCGAAGCGGGCGTGCAGATCCATCGAACTCGCGACCTCGTTGGCGAGCAGCGTCGTGCCGCGCACGAGGCCGATGCCTGTCTCGTCGCACGAACTCTCGATGCCGAGGACGAGGGGTTCGCGGGTGGCGGTGAGGCTCATCGGGTCTCCTTCAGGAGCTTGCGCATGATGACGGCGTCGACGTCACCGGGTTGGTAGTAGCGACGGCGCACGGTGAGGCGATCGAACCCGGCGCGTTCGTAGAGACGCAGCGCAGGGTCGTTGTCGGCGCGCACCTCGAGCAGCAGGGCTTCGGCGCCCGCGTGCGTGGCGGCTGTGACGAGGTGATCGAGCAGCCGACGCCCCAGCCCTGTGCCGCGCGCCTCGGGGGTGACGGCGATCGTCATGACGTCGGCAGTGCTGCCGGCCACGTCGAGCCCGGCGTAGCCGAGGATGTGTTCTGGGTGACCATTCGCCGAGACGTGAGGTGCGCCGTCGGTTCGCGGCATCGGCGGTGCGCTTGGCTCGCGGTCATCGGCGTCGTCCGGCGAGGCCTCTGGGGCGTGCGCCGTGCCGTCAGCCACGACGCGCTGCTGCGGCACAGCAGCGCCCACTGCGACGACGTATTGACGGCGCGGGCGTGCGGCGAACTCGTCCCACCACGTGCGTTCGCGCCACGCGTCGTGCTCGAAGAGCTGCGCATCGAGGGCCGCGAGGGTCTCGATGTCGCGCCAGGTGGCGGGGCGCAGGGCGACGTCAGCACTCGCCGTCGCCGCGGCAGGCTGCGCAGCGGGCTCTGGTGACGCGGTGTGGTCCACGGGGCTGACCACTGACGAATCGCTCGAAGGAATGGCCGACAAACCCTGCGGTGCAACGCTGTTCATCGACCGAGAACGCGCGCGATGGGTGCCGCAGCAGCGGGCACGGCGTCAGGGCGGCGCAGGTAGAGAGGTTCGGTGTCGAGCAGGCGCTCCCCCGCCATGACGCGCTCTTGCGCGACGATCGCGAGGTCGGCAGCGTCGACGTCGAGCAGCACCTCAGCCTCGCCTGCTCCCGTCAGGGCCGCGTCGCCGGACGTGTCGACAGCGCCGGCCGCGCCTGTCCGCGTCGCGTCATGGAGAACGTCGGCGTAGAGCCTCGCACCGCGACCGACGGCGGGAATGTCACCGAGCTGTTCGGCGACCGCGGCGGCCTTGTCGACGGCCGGGTCGCCCGGGACGATCGGCCCACCGTCGAGGTCGTAATGCGCCCAGTAGATCTCCTTGCGGCGCGCGTCCGTCGCGACGAGCAGCGGACCGCGCATCCCGAGCGTGTGCGCACGATGCGCGAGGGCGTCGAGGGAGCACACGCCACCGATGGGCAGGTCGAGGGCGTACGCGAACGTCATCGCCGTCATGATGCCGACGCGCAACCCGGTGAACGGCCCCGGCCCCACGCCGACGGCGACGCGTGACAGGTCTGCGGGCACCACGTCGGTTTCCGCGAACATGGCCTCGATCGCGGGTGCCAGGATCTCGGTGTGACGACGCGCGTCGATCGTCGAGGTGCGCGCGACGACGTCACGCCCGTCGTGCAGGGCTGCCGTGACGGCGGAGGTGGACGTATCGATCGCGAGAAGCACCCGTCCAGCTTATCGGCGGGACGCAACTCGCCTGACGAAGCTGCCGTCCGGCTGGGCGCGGAGGGCTCGCGTCGAGCAGCTCCGGGCGAGGTACCGGCCGACGCGGAACGCACACGTTGCCCGAGGCTGCGGCTGCGACTGCGGCGCGGTCACGACCGCTGCACGAGAAATGTGCAGCGACGCAGGTGCTGGCTGCGATGCTCAGTCGGCGACGAGCCCCAGAGCCGCGACGAGGTCGATGTCCTCCCAGCGCGGCCCGGCCGTCTCGACGGTGACGGTGCGGTCGTCGAGCCCGGTCATCGTGAGGTGCATCCGGTCCTCGGACAGCCCCTCGGCCATCCCGGCGCCCCATTCGACGACGGTGACGGCGTCGTCGACGGACGTGTCGAGGTCGAGGTCGTCGAGTTCACCGAACCCGCCGAGTCGGTAGGCGTCGACGTGAACGAGGGCCGGCCCGTCACCCAGCGACGGGTGCTCACGCGCGATGACGAACGTCGGGCTCGTGACATCACCCCGCACGTTCAGTGCCGCACCGAGGCCGCGCGTCATCGTCGTCTTGCCTGCTCCGAGATCGCCCGTCATGACGACGACGTCCCCCGCGCGCAGCACACCCGCGAGCGCCGCACCGAACGCGGTCGTCGCGTGGGCGTCGGGCAGGTGCTTGCTGCCGCGAATCACCAGGTCATTCACAGTCCGAGCTCCTTCGCCAGGCTTCCCGTATAGACGCGCGGCAGCCGCGTGCTCATGCGCGTGACGATCTCGTAGCTGATCGTGCCGGCGGCGTCAGCCCAGTCCTGGGCGCTCGGGCCCTGGGTGCCGTCGGACGCGCGCCCGAACAGCACGACCTCATCGCCGGCCGCGACGGCGGCGTCCCCGGCGTCGGTGACGATCTGGTCCATGCAGACGCGGCCGGCAATGGTGGTGCGCGCGCCCGCCACCAGGAGCGGGCCGACGTTCGACGCGGCGCGCGGCACGCCGTCTGCGTACCCGACGGGGATGTCGGCGAGCGTCGTCTCACGCGGCGTCGTGTACGTGTGGCCGTAACTCACGCCCTGCCCGGCCGGTACGCGCTTCGTCACCGTGACGTTCGCGGTGATCGACATCGCGGGGCGCAGCGTCAGCTCCTCGCTCGTCGCGAGGTCGGGTGCGGGCGAGAGCCCGTAGAGCGCGAGCCCGGGGCGGACGAGGTCGAAGCGCGCCTCTGGCAGGAAGAACGTCGCCGGCGAGTTCGACATGTGCCGCACCTCGAGTTCGAATCCGGCACTTTCACAGTCGGTTGCGGCGGAGGTGAACCGTTCGATCTGGGCGGTGTTCTCGGGGTGGCCGGGTTCGTCCGCGCGCACGAAGTGCGTCATCAATCCGACGACCTCGACGTCACCCGTTGCCTGAGCAGCCTTCGCAGCCTCGACGAGGCGCGGCCAGTCGTCCCCATAGGCGCCGTTGCGGGCGAGGCCCGTGTCGACCTTGAGGTGCACGCGCGCCCGACGCCCGACGCGGCGCGCCGCGGCAGCGATCCCGTCGAGTTCGCCGACGGACGGCGCCCCGAGATCGATGCGCGCCTCGATGGCATCGGCGAACGGTGAGCCGGGAGCGTGCAGCCACGACAGCACCGGAACATCGAGGTCGCCGGCGCCCTCGGCGGCCGCGCGACGAAGCGTCATCGCCTCAGCCAACTGCGCGACACCGAGCCACGTCGCGCCCCCGTTGACGGCGGCGCGGGCGCTCGGCACGAGACCGTGACCGTACGCGTCGCCCTTGACGACACCGAGAACGGAGGCGCCCTCGGCGCGACGCGTCATCTCGTTGGCGTTGTCGGCGATGGCATCGAGATCGACGACGACGCGCGCCGGCGCGTTGCCGAGCAGTGCTGGGGCGGCTGAGTGAGTCATGATGCGCCCATTTTCTCACCCACCCCGCCCGCACTCAGCACCCCGATCCCGCCCCAACGGCGATTCCCGTCCAAATCGGCGATTTTCGTCCACATTGAACAGACGTTGCCATGCCAGGTTCGAGGTGCGCCTGCAGCCGCCGTCACCACATGAATGTGGACAAGAATCGCCGATGGGGACGGGAATCGCGAAGGGGGACGCCGTTCGCCAATGGGCACAGGAATCGCGGATGTGGACGAAACTTGCAGAGGCGGACGCCGTTCGCAGGGCGGACGCGGTGGTGCACGGACGTCAGAGGCGGCCGGCGTGCAGGTCGTCGTCGAATCTCGTCTTGATCTCGACGAGCTCGGCGATGGCGCGTCCGACGTTCGAGGCGACGTCGAGCGCCCGCACCGGGCCGCCGGGGTTCGCCAGGTGCGCCGCCCGCCCGTGGATGTACGTCGCGACGCTGCATGCTGCCGACGCCTCGATCCCCGCTGCGAGCGCCACCCCGACGATGCCCGCGAGGACGTCGCCCGTCCCGGCCGTCGCGAGCCAGTTCGGCGAGCGGTTCTCGACGAAAACAGCCCGGTCGTACGCGATGCCATCGGCTGATCGTTGCGCCGGACGCGCGATGACGGTCGCGCCGCCCTTGAGCAGCACGACGTATCCCGTCCCGTCGGCCATGCGACGAGCCCACCGCACGGGGTCGGCTTCGACGGCCTCACGCGTCACGTCGTCACCGTCGTCGGTGATGCCGAGCAACGCCAGCGCTGACGCGAGTTCCCCCGCATGCGGCGTGATGACGGTGACGCTGCCCTCGGGCCGCTCGATCTCGTCGAGCCACGTCAGCGCGCCGGCGTCGATGACGACGGGAACGGCCTCGCCGAGCACCTCTATCGCGCTCTCGTAGCGTTCGGAGTTCTTCTCGCGCTCGCTCACGCCATCGATGCCGGAACCAACGACCCAGGCCTGCACCCGGCCCATGCCGTGGACGGCCTCGGGGACGGCGGCGAGCACGAGGTCGGACGGACGTGACGGCCCCACGTACCGCACCATGCCGGCGCCGGCCGTCGCGGCCGCCACCGTCCCGAGTACCGCCGCACCGGGAAACGCGTTGCTGCCCGTCGCCATGCCGACGACGCCGCGCGTGTACTTGTGGTCGTGCGGTCCAGGAATCGGCCAGCGCCCCGCATACTGCTGCACGCTCCATCGCAGCGCATCGGTGCTCAGACCGTCGAGCTCGGCGAGCCCGATGTCGACGACTCCCACCTCACCCGCCGCGCGTGGGTCGAGCAGCATCGACGTCTTGAGTGCTCCGAACGTCACCGTGCGGTCAGCCGTGATGCCAGGTGTCGGGCAGTCGACGGCGACGACGTGCGTCTCGCGCCCGATCGCCCGTACGGCAGATGCCCACGGCGCCGCGTCCGAGTCGTCCTCGCCATGCGAGCCGCTCGAGCCCCGCGAGGCGCGCGCGCCGATGCCCAGAATGCCGTCGACGACGAGGTCCGCGGCCGTGATGGTCTGCAGCGAGCGTGGCCCGTCGCAGTGTTCGCCACCGCACTCGCTGTGCGGCCCCTGCGGGTGCTCGATGACGTCGAGACCCGCGTCGCGCACCGCGGCGAGACCCTCCTCGTGCGCTCTGCCGGCGACGAGCACGACGTCGGCACGCACTCCGAAGTCGCGCGCGAGGTCACGGGCAGCGAACAGCGCGTCACCGCCGTTGTTCCCAGGCCCGACGAGCACGACGACGCGGTCAGCGCGCAGCCTGCGCACCTCATCGGCGACGACGCGCGCCACCGCAGCGGCAGCGCGCTGCATGAGCGTGCCGCTCGTCAGCAGCTCGCCGCTCGCCTTCTCCGCCTCACGAACCCACGTCACCGACGCCGTCCGCAGCAGGTCGTCACCGTCGAGCCGCCCGACGTACTCGATGTCGTTCTCCATCGTCATGCCTCCTCGCCCGACGGCCGACGCGAAGCCACCGTCGCCCCAGCTGCCGTGACCCGTAGTGCAACTCATCGTCATGCCTCCGCGATGACGACGGCCGACGCGATGCCACCGTCGTGAGTCAGCGAGAGGTGCAGAGCGTCGACACCGAGGTCGTCCATGCGGGAGGCGACCGTCCCGCCCGTGCGCAGGAACGGTTGCCCCTGCGCGTTGGTGTCGACCTCCGCGTCCTGCCAGCTCATCCCGGGCGGCGCGCCGAGCGCCTTGCTCAACGCCTCCTTCGCCGCGAACCGGGCCGCGAGCGAGCGCACGT
Organism: Dermacoccus sp. UBA1591; assembly: GCF_002322065.1. Classification (NCBI taxonomy): domain Bacteria; kingdom Bacillati; phylum Actinomycetota; class Actinomycetes; order Micrococcales; family Dermacoccaceae; genus Dermacoccus; species Dermacoccus sp. UBA1591. Next base: position 13,360 of record NZ_DCNR01000098.1, read on the forward strand.
GCAGATCACGCTCCAGCGGTGTGAACAAGCGCTCACGCATTCCGGGCGAGCTTTCCAGTGTCTCGGCGAACCGGTCGATCTCGACGACGTCGATGCCCACTCCCACGATCATGAGTTCAGTCAATCACTTGTCGCCTCGAGACCGAGCCCCCGAGCAACACGGCGCCGTCGTTGACGAACGGGGCGACCGGGCCTCGCGACGCAGGTCGCCGGCATACGACGGGGCGCCCCCACATGGTGGTGGGAGCGCCCCGTCGGCGTCGGCGCGCGTCACTCCACGGTGACGCTCTTGGCCAGGTTGCGCGGCTGGTCGACGTCGAGGCCCTTGGCCGTCGACAGTTCGAGGGAGAACACCTGCAGCGGCACGATGGCGAGCAGCGGTGCGAGCAGCGGAGCCGACTTCGGGATGCGGATGACCTCGTCCGCGAACGGCACGACGGCTTCGTCGCCCTCCTCCGCGATGACGAGCGTACGTGCGCCGCGCGCACGGATCTCCTGGATGTTGGAGACGACCTTGCCGTGCAGACCGTGCGGCGTGTCGGGTCCGGGCACCACGATGAACACCGGCTGCCCGGCGTCGATCAGCGCGATCGGGCCGTGCTTGAGCTCACCGGCGGCGAAGCCCTCGGCGTGGATGTAGGCGAGCTCCTTGAGCTTGAGCGCACCCTCCATCGCGATCGGGTAGCCGACGTTGCGGCCGAGGAACAGCACCGAGCGGGTGTCGGCCATGAAGCGGGCGATCTCGCGGGTGCGCTCGAGGTGGCCGAGCACCTCCTCGATCTTGGCCGGCATCTCCTGCAGCTCACCCATGACCTTGGCCGCGTCGTCGGCGTACGTGCCGCCGCGCAGCTGCGCGAGGTAGAGGCCGAGGATGTAGCAGGCCGTGATCTGCGCGAGGAACGCCTTCGTCGAGGCGACCGCGATCTCCGGGCCGGCGTGCGTGTAGAGCACGGCGTCGGACTCGCGCGGAATCGTCGCGCCGTGCGTGTTGCAGATCGACAGCGTGCGGGCGCCGAGCTCCTTGGCGTGCTTGACGGCCATGAGCGTGTCCATCGTCTCGCCCGACTGCGAGATCGACACGACCAGCGTGCGCTCGGAGACGATCGGGTCGCAGTAGCGGAACTCGTGCGCGAGCGACACCTCGACCGGGATGCGCGTCCAGTGCTCGATCGCGTACTTGGCGACCATGCCCGCGTACGCGGCCGTGCCACACGCGACGATCGTGATGCGGTCGATGGCCTTGAGGTCCTCTTCGGAGATGCGGATCTCGTCGAGCGTCAGGCGCCCCGCCTCGTCCGTACGGCCGAGCAGCGTGTCGCGCACCGCGTCCGGCTGGTCGAAGATCTCCTTCTCCATGAACGTGTCGTAGCCGCCCTTCTCGGCGGACGCCGCGTCCCAGTCGACGTGGAACGTCTTGCCCTGCGCCGCGGAACCGTCGAAGTTGCACACCTCGACGGCCTCGGGGGTGATGACGACGACCTGGTCCTGGTCGACCTCCATCGCCTCCTTGGTGTACCCGATGAAGGCGGCGACGTCGGAGCCGAGGAAGTTCTCGCCCTCACCGAGGCCGATGACGAGCGGCGAGTTGCGGCGCGCCGCGACGACCTGGTTCGGGCTGTCGGCGTGCACGGCGAGGAGCGTGAACGCGCCCTCGAGACGGTTGACGACCTCGAGCATCGCGTCCTTCAGATCGCCCGCGTACGCCTTCGCGAGCAGGTGCGCGACGACCTCGGTGTCCGTCTCGGACGCGAACTCGACGCCGTCCTCGAGCAGCTGCGCGCGCAGCGGGTGGAAGTTCTCGATGATGCCGTTGTGGATGAGCGCCAGCTTGCCGTCCGTGCCGCCACGGTGCGGGTGGGCGTTCGCGTCCGTCGGGCCACCGTGCGTCGCCCAGCGCGTGTGACCGATGCCGGTCGCACTCGCGGGAAGCGGGTGGTTCTCCAGCTCGGCGCGCAGGTTGGCCAGCTTGCCGGCCTTCTTCGCCGTCGAGACGTGATCGCCCGTCACCAGGGCGATGCCGGCCGAGTCGTAGCCGCGGTACTCGAGGCGGGCGAGGCCCTCCATGACGACGGCCTCAGCGCGCTCGTCGACCTTCGAGCCGACGTATCCAACGATTCCACACATGCGATTCAGACTACCGGCACGCGCGCGCCGCCCACGAATCCCCCAACGTTCACGAAGCCGTCCCCGCACGGACTTGGCACAATGACACCGTGACCCGCGCCCACCACCCGCCGCTGCCGAGCCCCTACGTCGAACTCACCCGAGCCGACTGGGCCCGCCTGCGCGACACCCACCCCATCGACCTGACGAGCGACGACGTGCGCCGCCTCGCCGGGCTCGGCGAACGCATCGACCTCGCCGAGGTCGAGGACGTCTACCTTCCCCTTTCGCGCCTGCTCAACTTCTACGCCGCCGCGACGCAGAACCTGCACCGCACGACGACGGACTTCCTCCAGGAACGCCCCGCCAAGACGCCCTTCATCATCGGCGTCGCCGGCTCCGTCGCCGTCGGCAAGTCGACGACCGCCCGCGTCCTGCAAGAACTGCTCGCGCGCTGGCCCAACACGCCCCGCGTCGAACTCATCACCACCGACGGCTTCCTCTACCCCAACGCCGAACTCGAACGCCGCGGCATCATGGACCGCAAAGGCTTCCCCGAGAGCTACGACCGACGCGCCCTCGTCCGCTTCGTCGCCGAGGTCAAGGGCGGCAAGGCGGAAGTCGAAGCGCCCGTCTACAGCCACCTCGTCTACGACATCGTGCCGGACGAGAAGATCGTCGTGCGCCAACCCGACATCCTCATCGTCGAAGGCCTCAACGTCCTGCAACCACCTGTCTCGACGCCCGGGCAACCCACCCGCTCGACGCTCACCGTCAGCGACTTCTTCGACTTCAGCGTCTACGTCGACGCCCGCGAAACCGACATCCGCGAGTGGTACATCAACCGGTTCCTGCGCCTACGCGAAACTGCGTTCGCCGACCCCGACTCCTACTTCCACCGCTACGCCCGACTCGACGACGACGAAGCCGTCACCCTCGCCACCCGCATCTGGGAGAGCATCAACCTGCCCAACCTCATCGACAACGTCCAACCCACCCGCGGCCGCGCCACCGCCATCCTGCGCAAGAGCAGCAACCACGCCGTCGACAGCGTCAAACTGAGGAAGCTGTGATGGCCCTCGTCGCCATCACGCAAGGTTGCCTGCGCAATGAGCGGTCGGCGAGCGGGACGTCAGAGCAACTCGCGCACCTGCACCGGCGCGTACCGATGCGGCCGTCAAGCTGGTGGTCTGCGGGCAAGGCGGTCCTGCACCCCTGACGGGTCAGTGGGTGCGGGCGCGCTCGTCGGAATCGAAACGGTCGCGGACGTCGTCGCGCTCGAAGACCTCGTCGTCCTGGTCGAAGGCCCCGTGGCGGCGCTCGGCCGCGTCGAAGTCGTCATCCAGATCGTCGAGAGTGTCGAAGTCGTCGCGCGACTCCTCATCCGGGTGACGACGGCGATCCGCCGCCCACAACGCCATCCAGACGACGGCGAACAGCGCCGCCACCGCGAGACCCGCGAGCAAGCCACCCCCCGCGCCGAACAGGAACTGCGAGCCGACGCCGGTGCGCTTGCTCTCCCCGAACTCCGGCGCCGCACCCGACGACGCCTTCCCGGCACTGACCGCAGCGAAGACCGTCGCGACGAACGCGACAACCCAGTACGCGATCCCGAAGAGCTTGTTCTGGACGAGACGCACGGTCGAGCCTTCCTCACGATCGGTGACCCGCCACCTCCCCGCGGCGGATCGTCGAAGCACACGCTACCCAGTCACGAGCCCACTGCGCGCGCGCCACACCGACACCGCCGCCACCGGCTCACATCGGACGCCGCGTGCACACGGCCAGACCCCGTCAGGCCCCACGCGTCGGCGACACGATCAGCGGGACGAGCCGTCGTCAGGCCGCACGCGCCGGCGCCACGATCAGCCCACGCGCCGGCCGTCAGTTCGCGAGCACCGACGTCACGAGCGCCGCGATGGGGCTGCGTTCCGACCGCGTCAACGTCACGTGCCCGAACAGTGCGTGCCCCTTCAGCTTCTCGACGACCGCGGCGATGCCGTCATGGCGCCCCACCCGCAGGTTGTCGCGCTGCGCGACGTCATGCGTCAGCACGACGCGCGAGTTCTGGCCCATGCGCGACAGCACCGTCAGCAGCACGTTGCGCTCCAACGACTGCGCCTCGTCGACGATGACGAACGCGTCGTGCAGCGAACGCCCACGGATGTGCGTCAGTGGCAGCACCTCGAGCAGGTCGCGCGCGATGATCTCGTCGACGACCTCCTTGCTCACGACGGCGCCGAGCGTGTCGAACACCGCCTGAGCCCACGGGCCCATCTTGTCGTTCTCACTGCCCGGCAAGTACCCGAGCTCCTGGCCGCCGACGGCGTACAGCGGGCGGAAGACGATCACCTTGCGGTGCGCGCGACGCTCCATGACCGCCTCGAGGCCCGCGCACAGCGCGAGCGCGCTCTTGCCGGTGCCGGCCTTCCCGCCGAGGCTGACGATGCCGACGTCGAGGTCGCTCAACAGGTCGATGGCGATGCGCTGCTCGGCGGAGCGCCCGTACAACCCGAACAGGTCGCGGTCGCCGCGCACGATCTTCACCACGTTTCCCGGCATGACGCGCCCGAGCGCCGAACCGGACGCCTCGCCGTCGGCGCTCAGGATGACGCCGGTGTTGACGGGCAGATCCTCGAGGCCGTCGAGCGTGACGCGCCCCGTCGCGTACAGGGTGTCGATCTCACTCGCGTCGACGCTGCGTTCGACGATGCCCGTCCACCCCGAGTCGGGCACCCCGTCGGCGCGGTACTCATCGGCCGACAGCCCGGTTGCGGACGCCTTGATGCGCATCGGCAGGTCCTTGCTCACCACCGTCACGTCGTGGCCCTCGGCCGCGAAGTTGGCGGCGACCACGAGGATGCGCGAGTCGTTGTCACCGAGTCGGAAACCCGCGGGCAGGGCGCCGGGGTCGGTGTGGTTGAGTTCGACGCGCAGCGTGCCGCCATCACCGATCGGGACGGGGTGGTCGAGGCGGCCGTGACGCACGCGCAGGTCGTCGAGCAGGCGCAGGCACTCACGCGCATAGTAGCCGAGCTCGGGGTGATGACGTTTGGCCTCGAGCTCGGTGACGACGACGACTGGGAGCACGACGTGGTGCTCGGCGAACCGGGTGAACGCGCGCGGGTCGGACAACAGCACGGACGTGTCGAGCACGTACGTCTTGACGCGCTGGGCGACGGCGGCGTTCGTCGTCGCGCCGTCATCGGTTCCGGGCCTGAGGCCCGATTCGAGCTGGGTGGTCGAGGTGAGCGCGCCCGCGGCGCCCCCCGTCGTGAGGGTGTCCGCCAGGGTCATCGTCGATTCCTCGGGTCACGGGTGCGAACGCGCCGGCCGGGCGCCCGCGAGGAGCCGTCGTGCACCCCTCGTCCTCGACGCTAACGGCGGCGCCACCGCAGGTCGGCGGCCAGCCTGAGAAGCCTGCATGAACTTCACGTGAATGGCCGCCGTAGCGACGCGTCACGACCCGAAACGACGCTCGCGTTCGGCGTAGGCGCGCAGCGCGCGCAGGAAGTCGACGCGACGGAAGTCGGGCCAGAACGCTTCGCAGAAGTAGAACTCGCTGTGCGCGGACTGCCACAGCAGGAAGCCGCCGAGGCGCTGCTCCCCCGAGGTGCGGATGACGAGATCCGGGTCGGGCTGGCCCTTCGTGTAGAGGTAGTCGCCAACGCTGTCGATCGTCAGACGCTGCGCGAGCTGCGTCATGTCCTCACCGCGCTCGGCCGCGTCGAGCAGGATGGCGCGGAAAGCGTCGACGATCTCCTGACGCCCGCCGTACCCGACGGCGATGTTGACGACCATTCCGTCGCCGTCCTGCGTCGCGCTGACGGCGTTCTCCAGCCGGGTGCGCGTCGCCTCCGGCAGCAGCCCGAGGGCGCCGACGAGGTTGAACCGGCGGTTGCCGGCTGCGGAGAGTTCGTCGACGACGTCCTCGATGATGGCGAGCAGTGGCGCGAGCTCGGTCTCGCTGCGCTTGAGGTTGTCGGTCGACAGCAACCACAGCGTCACGACCTCGATGCCGAGCTCCTCGCACCACGTGAGCAACGGTTCGATGTTGTCGGCGCCCGCCTTGTGACCGTGCGCGGTGTTCGCGCCCCTCTTCTTCGCCCAGCGACGGTTTCCGTCGAGCATGAGGCCGACGTGACGCGGGAGACGCTCAGGAGGCAGGCCCTTGACGAGTTGGCGCTCGTAGGCGGTGTACAGCACGTCGCCCGGTCCGCGCATGGCTGCCTCCTCGTGGTGTGGCGCTGGGTTGACGATAGCAACGCCGGAGCAGGTGGCCTGCCCCGGCGCCGCGACGATCAGTGCTGTGCGCTGCCGATCGGGTCGTCGTCCCCGCGCGGCGCGGAGTCTGCCTCGCGTGCGCCGACGCTCTGCTCGCGCTCGGTGAACGTCATCTTGCGCAGGTGCGTGTTCATCGAACGGAACAGGAACCAGCACGCGAGCGCCAGGCCGAAGAGCACGAGAAAACCCCAGATGCCTGCGGTGACCTCGACGGATTCGTTGCCGCCCATCAGTGTTCCTTCCGTTCGACGACGTCGTCGATCACCATTGTGACAGCGCCGCTCGTCGCGAGTGCATCCGCCTGCTCGGGTGATCCGAGCCCGGCGAACAGGTCGTCCTCGTCCGGGGTGAGCGGCACCGCGCTCAGTGCGAGGTCCCATTCCTCTGTCGGCCACGCCTCGCCCTGCTCGCGCGCGTCGAGCGCGAAGAACATGCCGTCGGGGTCGATCTGCGTCGCGTGGGCGAGCAACGCGCGCGAGCGCACGTCGAACCACTCGTCGCAGCGCACCCGCGTCGTGACGCGCCCCTCGGGCCGGTCGCTGCGGCGCTCCAGCCATTCGGGGTACGGCGAATCGCGCCCGTCCTTCACGAGGGCCTCGTGGTAGGCGCTCAGCTTCGCGCGGGTGAAGGTGCGGTCGTAGTAGACCTTGAGCGGCTGCCACGGCGCACCGGCGTGCGGGTAGGCGTCCGGATCGCCCGCCGCGCGGACGGCGGCGATCGTCACGACGTGCGTCATGATGTGGTCCGGGTGCGGGTAACCGCCGTTCTCGTCGTACGTCGTGACGACGTGGGGGCGGCGCTCGCGGATGACCCGCACGAGCGCCTCGACGGTGATGTCGAGCGGCTCCAGCGCGAAGCAACCGTCGGGCAGCGGCGGCAGCGGGTCCCCCTCGGGCAGACCCGAATCGACGAAGCCCAGCCAGACGTGCTCGAAGCCGACGACCTCGCGCGCCTTCGCCATCTCCGCGCGACGCAGCGCGACGAGGTCACTCTTGACCTGCGGGTCGTCGACGAGGCGCGGGTTGAGCACGTCACCACGTTCGCCGCCGGTGCAGGTGACGACGGTGACGTCGTCCCCCTCGGCGAGGTAGCGCGCCATCGTCGCTGCGCCCTTGCTCGATTCGTCGTCGGGGTGCGCGTGCACCGCCATGAGCCGGAATCCGCCTGCCACCTGACACCTCGTATCGTGAGACCTGTTGAACTGCTCCGCAGGCGAACCCGCGAAGCACCCATTGTGACAAAGGAGAGCGAGTGCCCCTCGAACGCCCACGGGCCGAACAACGCAAGTGGTGGATCATCGGCACGCTCGGCGTGGTCCTCATGACGGCGTTCTGCATCTGGTTCGGCATCCAGTGGACGTCGAACACGGTCACCGCGAACCAACACGGCTTCAAGGTGCTCTCCGACGATCGCATCCAGGTGAGCTGGGACGTCATCCCCAGCGACAAGGACAAGCCGGTGACCTGCACGCTCATCGCGCTCAATGACCGCCGCGACGTCCTCGGTTCGAAGTCGGTCTCGCTCAAGCCGAGCCCCTACGACTCGACGACGTACACCGACGTCGTGCGCACCACGTCGCGCGCCGTCTCGGGCACCGTCAAGGAGTGTCACTACACGGGCGAGAAGGCTCAGGCCGAGTGACGTCGCGGCGTCGATGCCGCGGCACACTCTCCCGCTGACGACGCGCGCAAGAGCCGTCGACGACGTGCGTTCTCGCGCCATGGCGCTAGAATGGTGGTTTCACCTGGGCTGAGACGCGCACCGCCGCCGGCGGACACCGCAGCGTCTTGGCCTTGTTCTTTCGTGCGGGAGACCGTGCGAGACCCGAAAGCACAGCAAGGAGAAGACCGTGAGCGAGACCACCACCTCCTCCAGCTTCCTGACGCAGGACGCATACGACCGTCTCTCGGCGGAACTCGAGCACCTCAAGGGAGAGGGCCGTTCCGACATCGCGAAGCGCATCGAAGCCGCGCGCGAGGAGGGCGACCTCAAGGAGAACGGTGGCTACCACGCCGCCAAGGAGGAGCAGGGCAAGATGGAGGCCCGCATCCGCCAGCTCGAGTCGCTGCTGCGCGACGCCGTCGTCG
>NZ_DCNR01000120.1:0-7105 GCF_002322065.1 Dermacoccus sp. UBA1591
ACCGCGTCGCTGTACCCGGCGACCTCGTCGTAGATCTTCTCCAGGTCGTCGCCGTCGATCCGCACGCGGGCATCCCCGTTGAAGGTGCGGCCCTGCGGCAGGGAGACGACGCGGCGCAGCGCGATCTCGCTGTCGTCGGCGGCCGCGGGCGTGTTCTCGACGCGGCGCAGCAGGACGTCGAGGGGCGCGGACGAGAACGCCGAGCGGCCCGCGTCGTCGAGGCCTGTGTAGAGGCGTGTCAGCGTCGTCGGGGTGCGCGCGGCACGCGTCGCCTTTGGCCCCGGCAGGCCCAGTTCGGAGATGCAGACGAGGTTGAAGCCGTCGCCGCGGATGCTGTCGATGTGGACGCTGACGCGGTCCGCGCTCACGCCGCCCATGTGGAAGGTGGCCTTGCCCGAATCGGGGACGCGCACCGTGACGGAGCGGCCACCCGCCGTCATCGTCGCCTTGTCGATCTTGACGGGGCCGAGGTCGGGTTGGGCGATCGTGACGTCACCGAGCGTCTGGCTCGCGGGCAGGGTGAGGTCGAGGCGCTGACCGACGGCGCGGCGGAAGTCGCCGAAGCGCCAGCTCGTGTCGGGGTTGCCGTCGAACGCGTTCTCGGGCACCGCGTACGGCAGGTCGAAGAACGTGCCGCCGGAGGTGGTCGCGGTGACGAGCGTCCCGGAGCGCAGCAGCACCGTCTGATCGTCGGGCGAATCGCCGAGCGTGCGCGTCGTGCCGAGAGGGTCGCCCGCGGCGAGCAGCGCGCCGTTGCCCGCGGTGAGGCGCTGCGCGATGGCGGAGCGTCGCGCGTTCGTGTCGGTGATGACCAGGCGCCCCTTGGCCTGCAGCGCGCGCGTCAGGGCTGCGGCGTCGAGATCCTGCGCGTACTGCACGCTCGGTGACGTGCGCAGCAGCCCGGCGTTCACCATCTCGGGGAACGACCAGCCGTCACCCGCGACGACGAGGGAGTTCGCCATGCTCTGCGCCCGCACGGCCGTTCGCGGGTCACGCACGGTGTACAGCTGCAGGGGGCGCAGGCTCGCCTCGTCGTACCCGGCGGGCGAGGCGACCGGCGACAGGACGTTCTGCCCAGGCTTGCCGAAGTTGCCGGAACCGAACAGGCCGGTGTCGGTGCCGATGAGGGCTTGGACGACGGCCGGGCGCGCTCCCCCGTCGTTCTCCCAGACGGTGTCGTGGCGCACGAGGACGTTGTCGGAGCCGAGGTAGCGCGCGAACGTCGACACCATGTCGCCCGACGCCGTACCGGACTGGACGGTGTCGTCGAGGGCCGCGAGGAAGTTGCCGCCGGGGGCGCTCGCGTTCGGTGTCGTCTCGGGGATGACGGCGTCGCGCTTCAGCAGGGAGTTCGTCAGGTCGTCGGGGCGCTGCACCGTCCAGCGGTACGTCGGGCGCGTCTGGCCCGGCAGGACGAGCGTCGAGGAGTGCGGGGCGCCGTCATCGGCGGCGCGGGCGGCGTCGTCCCAGTACGACGGGATGTCCATGCGCGAGATGTAGAGCCCGTTCGCCAGGGCCGGCAGCATCCAGGCGGCGACGACGATGCTCGCGAGCGCCGCGGCGATCGGCGCGAGACCGGAACGGCGGCGCACGAGACGCGTGAGATGGACGGCGCCGAACGCGAGGGCGACGGCGAACGACAGCGCGAGCAGCGCACCGATCTTGTTGGTCGTGCGGAAGGCGGCGAGCGGCGGGAACGCCAGCACGGCCTGGATGAGCCAACCCGCGGGACTCTCCGCATCGTTCTCACCCGGGAACAGCCCGACCATGACGACGGCCGCGATCGCCGCCGTCAGCGCCGCGGCGCGCCGCACCCCGGTGCGGGCCCAGCGCAGCGACACGAGCGCCAGCGCGGGCCACAGGGCCGTCAGGGCGATGACCCAGGGGCTCGTGATGTAGGCGGCGTTCTGCGGCACCCACGGTCCGGCGTCGCCGTGGCCGTACAGTGGCCACAGCCCGAGCCCGCGCAGCACCTCGGTGAACGAGGAGACCTTGTGGATGCCGTCGAGAGTTTCTGACGTGCCGACGATCTGGCTGCCGGTGGCGACGGCCGACATCGCCGGCACGAGCCAGTACAGCGACACGGCGATGACGAACAGCGCGCACTTCGCGGTGACGGCGGCGACCTCGCGCCAGGTGCGGTGCAGGTGCCAGCGCGCGACGGCGGCGATCGGGATGATGCCGAACAGCTGGAACAGCGGCACGACGGCGACGTTCATGCCGCTCATCGCGAAGAACGCGAGCCCGAACAGCGCCGGCCACGCCCAGGACGACGGCCGCTGCAGGGCGCGCAGGTAGCACAGCAGCAGCCATGGCAGGAACGCCATCGGCAGGGCGATGGCGAGCGTGTTGCCCGCGGCGATCGCGTACGGATTGGCGAGATAGAACACGGCTGCAGCGAGCCCGAGCCAGCGTGTCGAACGCGGCGCGACGGTGCGCGTCAGGCGCGCGGCACCCCAGGCCGCGACGAGCCACAGTGCGAGGTGGAAGACCTTGAACGTCCACTCCGGCGACAGCCCGATGCCGCGCAGCGCGGACAGCACGAGCAGGACGGGCACGAGCCCGACGTTGAAGTTCGCCGACCCCAGGTACGGCGACGCCGTCCACGACGACAGGTACCGGCCGACCATCTCCCACGGCGCGAGGTACACCTCGGGCTTGATGTCGGTGTTGAAGTGGCCGAGATCGTTGAGGAAGACGACGGCCGCGAGCACCACGGCGGCGACGGCACAGGCCACGGCGTAGGCATCGAGGCGTCCGCGGCGCAGGATGGGTCGTCGCACGAGCGTCCTTCCGAGCCTGGGCCGAGGGGGTTCACGGACGGTCGACCGTGAAGCACCTAATATAACCAGCAGGTAGCCCACGTCACACGGGCGTTCGGAAGAAGGGTCGTGCTGGTGAACGCCACATCCGCCGACGCGCGCCCGGTTCCGGCCTCCGACGCGGCGGAGGCCACGTCGGAGGCGCCGTCGGGGCGCGGCGGCGTCGTGCTGGCCGTCGCGATGGGGCTCGGAAACCTGCTCAGCTACGTCTTCGTCCTCATCCTCACGCGCGCGCTCGGGCCGGCCGGTTTCGGCGCGTACTCGGCGCTCATCACGCTCGGCATCGTCCTCGTCATCCCAGCGGGCGCGCTGCAGGTCGTCATCGCACGACGTTGGGCACACCCGTCGCTGCGCTCCAGCGGGCTGGGGCTCGCCGTGCGGGTCGGCGTCGCGCTGAGCGTCGCCACGATGCTCGCCTCCCCCGGCGTCGACGCGCTGTTCCACCTCGGCGGTTTCGAGCCGACGATCGCGATGGCGTTCATGCTCCTGCCGATGACGCTGACGGGCGCCTACCAGGGCGTCCTGCTCGGCAGCGGCGCCATCGCCCGCCTCGCCGCGCTCTACGTCGTGACGGCGGCGACCCGCGTCGCCGGTGCGCTCGGGTGCGCGGCCGCGGGCGCGAACGTCACGGAGGTCTTCGTCGTCATGGCGCTCACCGCGTGGTGCGCGGCCGCGTTCGGCCTGTGGGCGAGCCGCGACGCGCTCGTCGGCGTCGGCGCGGGCAACGACGGGTTGGCGCGCGAGATGTGGCGATCGAACTCGACGCTCGCCGCGTTCACGGCGCTGACGAACGTCGACGTCGTCCTCGTGCGTCACTTCCTCGCCCCCGAGACGTCCGGTGAATACGGTCTCGCCTCGACGTTCGCGCGCGCCATGTGCTGGGGCACGCAGTTCCTCGCGCTGCTCATCGTGCCGCGCCTCGCAGCCTCGAGCGCCTCCGCGTCGCCCGCCCATGCGGGTGCGAATACTCGCGCGACGAACGGCACCCGCGCGTTGTGGCGGGCCGCCGGTTTCGTCGTCGCGCTCGGTGTGACCGGCTGCGTCGTCGGGTCGCTGCTCGACGCTGACGCCGTCATCGCCTCCGTCGGTGGCCACGCGTTCGACGGCAACGGCTCCCTCGTCATCGCGTGCCTCGCACTCGGCACCGTCTGGGCGCTCGCGCAGTTGTGGCTGTTCTCGCAGATGGCGGGCGACGACACGCGCCTCGGCATGCTGACATGGGTCATGGTCGCCGTGGAACTCGTCGCCGGGTGGCTCTGGTGGCACGACAGCGTCTGGCAGGTCGTGACGCTCGCCGCGGTCTGCGCGGGCGTCGTCGTCGTGGCCGGCGCGTGGCGCTCGCGCAGCAGGCGCGTCACGCACGTCGAGGACGCCGAGGATCTGCTCGTGCTCGATCACACGAGCTGACCCCCGACGTCCTTCGACCTCAAGGTCGGCTCGCACCGCTCGAACCGGACCCATCCGCTCAGGCTGGCCGGCCTAGTCCTACCGCCCCATCGGGGGGCCGGTTTCGCTCGGCGCGGCCCAGCAGGGCTCAGTGCTGGCCAGTGCTCTTCTGGCTGTCGCTCTTCTGGCCGTCGCTCTTGTGGCCGTCGCTCTTCACACCGTCGTCACCGATCTGACGCGAGCGGCCGAGCAGCACCTTCGCGACGGCGGTGATCGGCCCGGGCACGACGCCGACGGCCTTCCACATCGCCGCGTTGAGGCGGTCCTGCACCGTCGTCTGGTAGCGGCGCAGCATCTCGTCCTGACGGCTGAGGCGCTTCGTGGTGCCGGGGCGGCGACGGAACGTCAGCGCGTGCAGGCCGTTCGCCCAGCGCGGGTCGTCGGCGCGCGCCGCGTCCCACTGCTCGACGATCTGCCAGCCTGGGTGCTCCTTCAGGAACAGCCTGTGCGCCTTCTGCACGACCTGCCACGACGCGTCGTCGATGAGGACGAGCGCCTCGTCGGCGAGCAGCGGCTCCACGGCGGCGAGCGCGAGGTAGTGCGACAGCAGCGTGTGCTCGCCGTCGTAGAAGTAGACCCCGACGGGGCGATCGAGCGCGCCGGGGCGCACCATGAGCTTGAAGCAGTCACCCTCGAGCAGCGTGACGTCGGCGTCCCCGGCGTGGGTCTCGAGGTTCGTCATGAGTTCGCGACGCGCGAGCTCTCCCGCCATGCCGAACTCCATGAAGTTCTCCATCGCGACGAACGTCTTGTCGCCGTTGCCCTGCACGGCGGCGCAGATCGAGCGACCCTTGAACGTGCCGACCTCGAGGTAGGCCTCGTCGGCGGGCATCGTCGCGGCGGCATGGTTGAGGACGGCGAGCTCGTTGGGCGCGGTGTACCCCGCGACCTCGTCGCACAGGGCCGACCAACGCGGGTCGATCGGGTCCGACGTCGCGAGCTCACCGGCGAACAGGGCCGGCAGGTCGCGGAAGAAGGTCGAGGTGTCCATGGCGTTCCGTCCGTCGTGAGGGTCAAGAAGTGCGCGCGCGTACCGCGCGGTAACCGGTGACCATGGTCACACGTCGGGCGCACTTTCGCATGCGGTGTTCGCCAACTCGCGCGCCGCCCCGCCCGAGGCGAATCTCACCGTGCGGCGCCCGCGCGTTGCACCTGCGGCGCGAGCCACGTCCAGATCATCGCGGCGCCGCGCGGGGTGAAGTGCAGCGTGTCCTCGTAGAGGCTCACCCCGTTGATGACGGAGCGGTACCCGGCGCTGCACGCCTGGGCGTGCAGGTCGGCGAGCACCGCATCGGGGTGATGCTTCACCCACGCCGCGATGACGCCGTTCGCCCAGTCGACGGTGGCGTCGCTCGAGCCCTGCTCGGCGAAGAAGCGCAACGACGGATCGAGTCGCACCGGGTCGATGCGTCGGCACGGGAGATTGACGACGACCGTGCGCTCGACGCCTGCGGCGCGGGCTCTCTGCGCCCACGAGTCGAGGGCCAGCTCGATCGACTTCGCGCCCTGCGGCGTCTGCGGCGCGGCGAGCACGCCGTCAAGGCGGTGCGTCGTGAGGAAGTGGGCGTCACCGACGATGACGAGGGTGCGCGCGTGTGCGTCGCGCAACTGCTTCTCGACGCCCGCGCGCCAGCTCGCGCAGCGCGTGGACTCGGCGACGTCCTGGCCGGCGTGGCTGATCGGCGCGGGCACGAGGTCGCAGCCGATCATCGTCGCATCGCTCATCGACAGGTCGGTGTAGACCGACGGCGAAAAACCCTGCGTGAGTGAGGAACCCACGCTGTCGCCCACGATACCAGCGTCCTGGTGCGTGCCCGTGCGGTACGCGGGCGTCCCCGCGACGAGCGGCGGCACGTCCGTCGGCACGCCGGGTGCGCTCGTGCGGGCCTGGGCGGCGCTCGACACCGCGAGCACCCCCGACGCGCCGATGGCGAGGGCCCGGCGACGGCTGCGTCGCAGGTGCGGCCACACGCCACGCAACCCGTCCTGCAGGATCGGCGCCTCGAGGTAGCGGAAGCTCACGACGGCGAGCGCGAACGTCACGACGAACTGGAGGAACCCGAGCGCGGGCTGCGGCACGTCGGGGCGCAGCCACAGGTGCACCGGCCAGTGGTAGAGGTAGAGGCCGTAGGAGATCTGTCCGACGAAGGCCAGCGGCCGCCAGCCGAAGACGCGGTTGATGGCAAGGCCGCGCGGGTCGATGCTCGACCAGCCCATGAGCGAGGCGCCAAGCGCGAACAGCAGCACGCCGCCCTTCGCGTAGACCCACTCGGTCTGCGCGTCGAGCAGGAATACTGCGCTGATCGACACGATCGTGCCGAGGACGCCGAGGGTCTGTGTCACCTCGCGCGACGGCAGGCGCGGCCCCCGTCCGTCGGCGCCGACGCCGAAGGCGAACCCGAACGCGACACCGACGAGCAACGCCTGCACGCGGGTGTCGGTGCCGTAGTACAGGCGCGCCTGATCCTCGAACGAGGCGAGCCCGAGGTGCGCCGTCCACCACGCACTGAGGCAGGCGAGCGCCATGACGAGGGTGAAGCGCAGGCGGCGCGAGCGCGTGAGTGCGCAGATCGCGAGGATGAGGAACGGGATGACGACGTAGAACTGCTCCTCGACGGACAGCGTCCAGGCGTGACGCAGCGGCGACGGGTTACCGATCTGGTCGAAGTAGCTGTCGCTCCGGCCGATCAACCTCCAGTTGAGGTAGAAGCCCAGGGTGGCGAGTGCGTCGCCGCCGAACTGCTTCTGCTGGGCGGGTTGCTCGAAGAAGGCGGTGTGCGTCAGCACTGCTGCGACGAGGACGAACATCGCCGGCAGCACGCGCCGCGCGCGACGCA
>NZ_DCNR01000120.1:7250-8614 GCF_002322065.1 Dermacoccus sp. UBA1591
CGCACGTCGATGCGACCGGTGCGCTGACGTTCCTTGATGAGGATGCGCGCGATGAGGAACCCGGAGAACACGAAGAAGTGGTTGATGCCCACCCAGCCGCCGACGAGGCCCGTCGCGCCGAAGTGATACGCGATGACGAGCAGGACGAACAGGCCGCGGTAGCCGTCCATGGCCGCGTAACGATCGGTGCGGGGACGCTCGACACGGCTCCCGCGCGAGCGTGCGGATGTGCTCATCGTCTGGCCACCATGTTCATCGGGCTGCCTCGTTCATCGGGCGGCCGCCACGATCTGCGGCGCGAGCCAACCCCAGATCATCGGGGTCGCCTCGGGCGAGAAGTGGATGCCGTCGTCGTAGAGCGTGATGCCGTGGCGAGTCGGCTGGTACGACGAACCGCACACCGCGCCCGCGAGGTCGAGGACGGGCACGTGGTGTTCCTTCGCCCACGCCGTGATGATCGCGTTGACCCGTTTCGGGTGCCCAGCCTCGGCGACGAGTTGGGGGAACTTGTCGAAGTCGCCGCGGTACTCGGGCGGCACCTGCAGTTCGTCGATGGTGCGGCACGGCACGGTCGTGACGGCGAACTTCGCCGCGCCCGAGGTGCGCGCGGTGGTGAGGGTCTTCATCAGCGTGCGGGTGAGGAGGTCGCGGTAGGCCGCGTCGTCGAGCCACAGCACCTTGCCGTCGACGTCGTGACGCAGTGCGAGGTAGAGCGTCGGCATGAGCACGGCCAGCCGGGAGCCGGAAGAACGCACCGTGGGCCCGAACGCCGCCTTCGCCTCGCGACACGGCGTGTCGTTGGGTTGCTGACGCGTCGCCGTCCACTGCACGGGCGCGTCGAGCAGGTCGCAGCCGGGGGCGCCGGCGTTCGTCACGACGAGGTTCGAGAAGTTGTCCTTCGGCATGCGCTGGGCGAGGAAGTACGGCACCGAGTCGCCGTACAGCGTGACGGCGAGTGGTCGGGCGGGCGGCGTGTACGGCGCCTGACCCTCGACGAGCGTCGGGATGTGTGCCACTTACTGCGGGTACTGCGGCGCAGACACCTCGTGGGCCGCCGTGCTCGCCCCGGCGGGGATGGCCAGCGCCGCGACGAGGACCCCGACGAGACCGACGGCGCCCGCGCCGCCCGCGCGCCGCCCACCGAAGGCCCGCACCCCGCGCTTGATGACGGGCTTCTCGAGCCAGCGGTAGCTCGCGTCGGCGGCGGCGTACGAGAGCACGAGCGTCGCCACCGCGAGCAGGATGACGTGCCCGTGACCGAAGGCGTGCACGAGCCACAGGTAGATGGGCCAGTGGTAGAGGTACAGCCCGTAGGAGATCTTGCCGGTGTGCACCGCGAGACGGTTGGCGTGCAGCCGCACGAG
>NZ_DCNR01000120.1:8904-13885 GCF_002322065.1 Dermacoccus sp. UBA1591
GAGCGTCGCGACGAGGCCGACCCAGCCGAGGATCTCGAGCCGGCGGTCTCCCGCATCGAGCGGATCGCGACGATCCCGTGCCCGCAGCAACCCACCACCACGTCCACGATGCCCCGTCCACACGCCCGCCGCGACACCGAGGGCGAGGGCCTGCACGCGCACGTCGGTGCCGTAATAGGCGTGTGCCTGCCCGCCCGGTGAGTCGAGATCGATCGTCGACGCCCACGCCGCCGACGCGAGCGCGAGGAAGACGAACCCCGCGGCGCGCGCGCTGCGGCGGTGCGCGTACGTCAGCGCCGCGATGATGAGCAACGGCACGACGAGGTAGAACTGCTCCTCCACCGACAGGCTCCACGCATGGCGCGTGATGCTCGGGTGGGTGAACTCCTCGAAGTACTGATCGTCGCGCAGCACGAGGCGCCAGTTCATGACGTACGTCAGGGTCGCGAGGATGTCGCCGCGCAGGTACGTGCGCTCCGCGGCTGGCGCGAACGCCCACCCGTCGAGGGTGACGGAGCCGACCATGACCAGCAGCGCCGGCGCGAGGCGACGCACGCGCCGTCGGTAGAACTCACGCACGCTGATCCACCCGAACTCACGCTGCTCGGCGAGCAGCAGGCGCGTGATGAGGAACGCCGAGAGGATGAAGAAGACGTTCATGAGGATCCACGCGCCGGGCAGGAACGTCAGTACACCGACGTGCCACAGCATGAACACGACCATGCTGTAGCCGCGGATGCCGTCGAGCCCGGGGCGGTAGGCGAACAGTTTTGAGGCCATCGTCGTTTCTCCTGGCCTCGTTTCGCGGGGCCGGTACGGGCAGCGTCAGTCGCGCTCTTGGTCCGACAGGCGCTTGCGCCCGCGCGCGGTGCGGCGCTCGTGCACGTCGTCGTCCTCGCCGTCTTCGGCCTGCGGCCCGCTCGACCTTCTCGATGCGCACGCCGCGCTCGTGGCGCTCTGCGTCGCGGTCCTCGTCACCGAGGCGTGCACGACGTGCGGGACGCTCCTCGGCGTCACGACGCTCGCGCCGCGCGGGGCGCACCGGACGCTCGTCGTCATCGTCGTCGTGCTCGTCATAACGGTCGTAGCGCTCGCGTCCGCGCGCGGCGCGCCCGGAGCCGTGCGTGCCGAACAGGAGGTAGCCGAGCGCGGCGGTGGTGAGCGCGAGCGCGAGGAACAGCAGCGCGCGGTGCAGCGATTGCCCCTCGATGATGTTGCACTGCCCCTTCGCGAGGCCGGAGGTGTTGGGGGACATTGGCGAACCGCAGCCGAACAGGCTGCCGTCCTTGCCCCGGAAGTTCGTCGGGGAGACGAAGAAGTAGACCGCGACGGCCAGGAGCAGCGCAGAGATGATGGCAGCGATCTTCGTGCCGGTCGCGAGACCCGTGGGGCCCGCCTCATCGTTCGTGTTCAGCATGACCGCATGCTAGCGGTGGATTCACCTGCAGTGAGGTGTATGTCACAAATACACTCAGGGCTTCGAACGAATTGACTCGTGGAAGAGGATCGACCGTGGCTCGCCGCCCCCACACCCCCCTGACGTACCGCCCGGCCCTCGACGGCCTGCGCGCGCTCGCGGTGCTCGGTGTCCTCGTGTTCCACCTGTGGCCGAACGCGGCGCGCGGCGGGTGGCTCGGCGTCGACCTGTTCTTCGTCCTGTCCGGCTACCTCATCACGACGCTGCTCGTGCGCGAGTACGTCCAACGCGGCGGCATCGACCTGCGCGGGTTCTGGCTGGCACGCGCCCGACGGCTCATGCCGACGCTCGTCGTCGTCCTTCTCGCGGTGCTCGTCATGGCGACGTTCTGGACGCTGCCGTCGCGTCGTTACGCCGTCTCGCTCGACGTGCTCTCGACCCTCGCGTATGTCGCGAACTGGCACTTCATCTCCGGTGACGAGGCCTACTTCGCCTCGAACGGCACGCCCTCTCCCCTGCGTCACGCATGGTCGCTCGCCATCGAGGAGCAGTACTACCTGCTGTTCCCGCTCCTGCTGCTCGCGCTCACGCGGTTCCTCACGCGCCGCCGCCACCTCGCGTTCTGGTTGCTCGCGCTCGCTGCTGCGTCGGCGCTGTGGATGGCGCACCTGTACGTGCCCGGCGTCGACCCGACGCGCGTCTACTACGGCACCGACACCCGCGCGTTCGAACTGCTCATCGGCGCCGCCGCGGGTGCCTGGATCGGGCCGTCGCAGTGGGGTCACGCGCGCCCCGCGCCGTGGCTGCTGTGGCTCGAACGTCTCGCGTGGCCGGCGCTCTTCGCGCTGGTCATCGCGATGCTGACGTTCGACGAGTCGTCGTCCGTGCTGTTCCGTGGCGGGCTCGTCGCGTTCTGCGTCGTCGCGCTCGTGCCGATCCTCGCGGCAGCCTCGCCGCACCCGAACAGCTTCCAGCACGTGCTGTCGTTCGAGTGGCTGCGCCGGCTCGGGCTCATCAGCTACGCGCTGTACCTGTGGCACTGGCCGCTGCACGTCTACCTCGCGCCCGAGCGTCTCGGCCTCGACGCGGCGTGGGCGGGCGTCGTCCAGGCCGTCGCCGCCCTCGTGCTCGCGACGGCGACCTACCGCTTCGTGGAGCAGCCCGTGCGCCGTGGCGGGGTGCGCGCCCTGTGGCCGCGCTCGCCTGCACCTCGTCGGCTTGCCCCGATCGCGGCCGCCGCGGCGGCACTCGTCGTCGCCGGTGGGGCGTTGGCGCTACCGCACGTCTCGGGTGGCGGTTCCGATCTGGAAGCCGGTTCGGGTGGCGGCGAACTGACGTACGCGATGAAGACGTACACGCCCGGTGAGGACGTCAAGGCGATCCTCGTCGGCAACTCGATCCCGCACAGCCTGTTCGCCAACTTCCCGCAGACACGCTTTCCCGACCTGCAGCTGACGGAATCAGCGAGCTTTGGATGCACGACGTTCGCCGGGCAGGAGAGCAGCGGCGGCCAGCCGGTGCCGTCGCTGTCGAAGTGCGACCAGTTCCACGACGACTGGTACTACGGCCTCGCCGGGCGCGACGCGATGCTCTATTTTCTGCCGCAGAACCTGCTCAACGACTACGAGGTCGACGGACGGATGCTGCGCTCCGGAAGCGCCGAGCACGACGCGTTCGTGCGCTCCAGCCTCGACGGCGTCGCGCAGAAGGCGAAGCAGCAGAACATCGCCCACCCCTACCTCGTCGACCTGTCGTGCCACCGCGTGCCGACGATAGGAACCGACCCGACGGTCGTCGCGACCAACGACACCGCGAAGGTCGAGCATCTCAACGACGTGGCGAAGGGCTGGGCGAGTTCCAACGGAGTCACCCTCATCGACCAGTTCGGCTTCCTCTGCCCCGGCGGGCAGTATCACGGCCGCATCAACGGCGTGAACCTCTACGCCGATGGGCTGCACTTCACCAGCGAGTCCGGCCCGATCTTCTGGAACTGGCTCGCACCGCAGATCCAGCAGCACGGTGACGGGTCGGGCGCGTCGAGCACCAGCTCGTCGAGTGCGTCGAGCACCAGCGGCCGATGAGCCTGCACGCCGTCGTCCTGGCCGGTGGGTACGGCACCCGGCTGCTGCCGTTCACGCGCCGCACGCCGAAGCACCTGTTGTCGATCGGTGACGAACCCGTCATCGCGCACCAACTTCATCGTCTCGCGGCGGCGGGCGTCGAATCCGTCGTGCTCGCGACCTCGTACCACGCGGACGCCTTTCGTCCGGCGCTGGGTGACGGCGACGCGTACGGCGTCCGGTTGCGCTACAGCCGTGAGGAGCATCCGCTCGGCACCGGTGGCGCGCTGCGTCACGCGTGCGGGTTGCTCGATCTCGCGTCCGACGACGACGTGCTCGTCCTCAACGGCGACCTCATCACCGAGCATGACCTCGGCGCGCAGGTCGCCGCGCACCGGGCGCACCGGGCGCACCGGGCGTGTGCCGTTCGCGCCGGCGACGCACCCCCGGTGCTCGCCACGATCCACGGACGCGCCGTGCCCGACGCGTCGGCGTACGGGTTGCTGCACCTCGACGAGGCCGGGCGCGTCACGGCGTTCGAGGAGAAGCCGCCAGGCGCGCCGGCGGGCGTCGTCAACGCGGGCACGTACGTCGTCTCCCCCGCCCTGGTCGATCTCGTGCCCGTCGACGCGGTCGTCTCCCTCGAACGCGAGGTGTTTCCTGAGGCGAGCGAGCGCGGCGGGGTGTTCGTCCACCGCGACGACGCACCGTTCCACGACATCGGCACGCCCGCCGCCCTGCTGGCGGCGAACCTCGCCTGGGCGCGTGAGCGTGACCTCGACGCCATCGACCTGCGGGCGGGGGCGGTTGCTGGCACCCCTGACGCGGGTGCGATCTCCGGCAGCCTGCTGCTGGGCGGATCACGCGTCGCCGACGACGCCATCGTGAACGGCTGCATCATCGGGCCCGGCGCGCTCGTGGGGGCGGGCGCCGTGCTGGAGGACTGCGTCATCGGGGACGACGCCGTCGTCGCGCCGGGTGTGCGCGCCCGCCGTGTGACACTCGACGTCGGTGAGCGACTGGGCTAAGAGCCCCATCAACGGCTCGAAGGGTCCCCGGCCGAAACCGTGGGCCCCCGGGCCGAAGCGGCGATGAGCACCTCCGAGATGAGTGAAAAAGATCCCCAGCTGGAATCTTCGACTCTAGGTCGGGTGCTCGTCCGAGAGGCAGCTGCGAACGTTTTCTTCGCACCGGCCGACCCGACGTGCCGGCCGTCGACCCTCACGGGCGGCGGCCGTCAGTGCTCGGCGTCCTGCCAGCTGCGTCCGGTGCCGACGTTGACGTCGAGCGGCACCGCGAGGTCGGCGGCCGCACCCATCTGCTCGCGCACGATGCGTTCGGCTTCGTCGCGTTCGCCCGCGCCGACCTCGACGATGAGTTCGTCGTGCACCTGCAGGAGCACCCGCGAGCGCAGGTTCGCCGCGCGCAACGCCTCGTCGACGCCGAGCATGGCCTTCTTCATGATGTCGGCCGCCGAGCCCTGGATCGGCGCGTTGAGCGCCAT
>NZ_DCNR01000120.1:14109-21125 GCF_002322065.1 Dermacoccus sp. UBA1591
CCGAAGCGTTCGAAGTAGCCGTCCATGAGGCGCTGCGCCTCGGCCGTGGAGATGCGCAGCTGCTTGCTCAGGCCGAACGCCGACAGCCCGTACGCGAGGCCGTACGACATCGCCTTGACCTTCGCGCGCATCTCGGAGGTCACCTCGCTCGGCTCGACGCCGAACACGCGTGAGCCGACGAACCGGTGCAGGTCCTCGCCGTCGTTGAAGGCCTGGATGAGGCCCTCGTCGCCGGACAGGTGCGCCATGACTCGCATCTCGATCTGGCTGTAGTCGGCGGACATGAGGCAGTCGTAGCCCTCGCCGACCACGAAGACGCGACGGATGCGTCGACCCGATTCGGTGCGGATCGGGATGTTCTGCAGGTTCGGGTCGGTCGAGCTGAGGCGCCCGGTCGCCGCGATCGTCTGCTGGTAGGTGGTGTGGATGCGGCCGTCGTCACCGATCGACTTGATGAGGCCCTGCACCGTCGAGCGTAGCTTCGAGGCGTCACGGTGACGCAGCAGCGCGTCGAGGAACGGGTGCGGTGCCTTCTCCGACAGGTCGGCGATCGCCTCGGCGTCCGTCGTGTACCCCGTCTTCGTCTTCTTGGTCTTCGGCAGGCCCAGGGTCTCGAACAGCACGACCTGCAACTGCTTCGGCGAGCCGAGGTTGACCTGCTCGCCACCGATCGCGTCCCACGCGTCCTGCTGCGCGGCGACGACCTGCGCGTCGTAGTCGGCTTCGAGTTCGTGCAGCGCGTCGAGGTCGACGGCGATGCCGGCCTGCTCCATCGTCGCGAGCACCTCGACGATCGGCAGCTCGAGCTCGGCCATGAGCTCGATGCCACCGACGTCGGCGACCGCCTCGTCGAGCGCGTCGGCCAGGGTCGCGACGGCCGCGGCGCGCGCCATGGCGTCGTCGCCCTGCGTGGCGCCGACGTCACCGAGGTCGAGCATCCCCTGACCGGCTGCCTGCTTGCTGGTCTCGGGCAGTTCGATGTGACAGTAGCGCAGCAGCAGATCCTCGAACCCGTACGAGCGCTGGTCGGGTCGCACGAGGTAGGCCGCGATGGCGGTGTCGTTCGTCAGCCCGGCGAGGGTGAGACCGCGCGCGGCGAGGGCGTGCATCGGGCCCTTCGCGTCATGCAGGGCCTTCGCCTTCGTCACGTCGGCGAGCCACTCGGCGAGCGCCTGCTCGTCCTCGGGTGCGAGGGTCGTCAGGTCGACGTACGCGGCGCGGCCGCTCTCGTCGGCGATCGCCAGGCCGCTCGCGTCACCCGCGCCCTTCGCCCACGTGCCGTCGACGAACAGCCCGGCGCGCCCGGTGATACCGGCGAGCCACGTCTCGACCTCGCCGTCGCCGAGCACGACGCCGTCGACGCTGACGTCGCCCTCAGCCTCGGGCTGCGCCGTGCCGAGCGTCGCGAACAGGCGGTCGCGCAGCACCTTGAACTCGAGACCGTCGAAGACGCGGTGCACCTCGTCACGGTTCCAGTCGTGGCGCGCGAGGTCGTCCGGCGTCACGGGCAGCGGCACGTCGACGAGCAGCTGGTTGAGGCGTCGGTTGCGCAGCACGCCATCGAGGTGGGCGCGCACGTTCTCGCCGGCCTTGCCCTTGATCTGGTCGACGTTGGCGACGAGGCCCTCGAGGTCGCCGTACTGCCCGATCCACTTCGCGGCCGTCTTGGGGCCGACACCGGGCACGCCGGGCAGGTTGTCGCTCTTCTCGCCGACGAGCGCGGCGAGGTCGCTGTAGCGCTCGGGCGGCACGCTGTACTTCTCCTCGACGGCGGCGGGCGTCATACGCGTCAGCTCCGAGACGCCCTTGACGGGGTACAGCACAGTGACGTTGTCGCGCACGAGCTGCAGCGCATCGCGGTCGCCGGAGCACAGGAGCACCTCGTCGAAACCGGCCTGCGTCGCCTGGGTGGTGAGTGTCGCGAGGATGTCGTCGGCCTCGTACCCGTCGAGTTCGAGATGCGTGACGCCCATCGCGTCGAGCACCTCCTTGACGAGGCTCACCTGCCCCTTGAACTCGCTCGGCGTCGTCGCACGGCCCGCCTTGTACTCGGCGTACTCCTCGCTGCGGAACGTCTGACGCGACACGTCGAACGCGACGGCGAGGTGCGTCGGTTCCTCGTCGCGCAGCAGGTTGATGAGCATCGACGTGAAGCCGTACACGGCGTTCGTGTGCTGCCCCGTCGAGGTCGAGAAGTTCTCCGCGGGCAGCGCGAAGAAGGCCCGGTAGGCGAGGGAATGTCCGTCCAACAACAACAAGCGCTTCACACGTGGCAGCCTATGTCCCACCACCGACAACCCGAAAGGCGAGACCATGACGAGCTCCCCCACGCCCGAGAACGCAACCCACGCGCCCGAGATGACGCAGGAGCAGATGCTCGACGAACTCGCGCAGATGAGCCGCGGCACGCTCGACGAGCGCATGGGCATCCGCGTGCTCGAGGCCTCCCCCGAGCGTGTCGTCGCGACGATGCCCGTCGAGGGCAACACGCAGCCGTTCGGGTTGCTGCACGGCGGCGCGAACGTCGTTGTCGCCGAGAGCGTCGGCTCCATCGGCGCGAACATGGCCGCCGGGCCGGGACGATTCGCCGTCGGGCTCGACATCAACGCGACGCATCACCGTTCCGCGAGGAGCGGCATCGTGACGGCGACCGCGACGGCGCTGTCGATCGGGCGCACCCTCGCGGCGTACGACGTCGTCATCACCGACGATGAGGGCAACCGCACCTGCACCGCCCGCATCACGTGCATGCTGCGGGATCTGCCGAAGGGCTGAGACGCCTCCTCTGGCGACGAAGGGTTGTGGAGGCTCGCGATACCCATCGCGCGAACCTCCACAACCCTTCTCGCGTCAGGCGTCGCCGAACTCGGCGATGACGCCGTCGCAGACCTGCTGCATCGACAGACGACGATCCATCGCGGTCTTCTGGATCCAGCGGAACGCCGCGGGTTCGTCGAGGCCGAGCTTGGTGGTGAGGATGCCCTTCGCCCGGTCGAGTTGTTTGCGCGTCTCGAGCTTGGCGTTGATCGCCGCGAGTTCGTCGCGCAGGGCGCGCATCTCGCGAAATCGGCGGGTCGCGACGGTGAGCGCCGGGCCGAGGTCGTTCCAGGTGAACGGTTTGACGACGTAGGCCATGACGCCCGCGTCGCTCGCGCGTTCGACGAGGTGGCGGTCGCTGAACGCCGTCAGGAGGACGACGGGGGTGAGGCCGTCGGCGCCGATCTCCTCGGCGGCGCTGATGCCATCCTTGCGGGGCATCTTGACGTCGAGCAGCGCGAGGTCGGGTCGGTGCTCGGCGATCGCAGCCACGGCCGCTTCCCCGTCGCTGACGGCGGCGACGACGTCGTAGCCGCCCGCATCGAGCATCTCGACGAGGTCGAGGCGGATGAGAGATTCGTCCTCCGCCACGACGACGCGCAGGCGCTGGTCTTGGTCGCTCGTCTCACTCACGGCGAAAATCCTACGCGTCCTGGCGCGAGAACTCGGACGCGGTACGGATCTGCTCGTCGCTGGGGCGTACGCCGGTGTAGAGGACGAACTGCTCGGCGGCCTGCAGCGCGATGACCTCGGCGCCGGTGATGACGTTCTTGCCCCGCTCCCGCGCGGCGACGACGAGCGGCGTGTCGCTCGGGCTCGCGACGACGTCGAAGATCCAGGTCGCCGCGTCGATCTCGTCGGTGGTGAAGCTCAACCGCCCCTCACCCTCACCGCCGGCCATGCCCAGGGGCGTGACGTTGACGAGGACGTCGGTGCCTTCCGGCACATCGCGCGAGTGCTCCCAGCCGTACTGCGCGGCGAGCTTCTCCCCCGCCTCGACGTTGCGCGCGACGACCGTTCCGTGCGTGAAGCCGGTGTCGCGGCACGCGGCGACGACCGCCTTGCCCATGCCGCCCGAGCCGCGCACGGCGATGCGCAGGTCGGTCGGCACGCCGTGGGTCTGCAGCAGCGACGCGACGGCGACGTAATCGGTGTTGTAGCCGGTGAGGACGCCGTCGTCGTTGACGATCGTGTTGACGGAGTCGATGGCCTTCGACGATTCGTCGAGCGCGTCGAGCATCGGGATGACCTGCTCCTTGAACGGCATGCTCACTGCCGCGCCCCGGATCGGCAGCCCCCTGATGCCGGCGACGGCCTGCGCGAGATCAACCGGCGAGAACGCCTTGTAGACGAAGTCGAGCCCCAGCTCGTCATAGAGCCGGTTGTGGAAGCGCGTGCCGATGTTGCTCGGGCGCCCCGACATCGAGATGCACAGCTGCGTGTCCTTGGAGAGCATAGACAAAGGCTATTTCCTTTCACGCCTTCCGGTGAGCCAAGACCGCAGCCTTCTCGCGCCTGTCGTCCACGATCGAGAAGGCTGTTGGGTCTCCAGAGACAGAAATTCATTTTCCCTTGGATCTCTCAGACACGCATCCTCAGAAGCCACCAAGCTGTATGGCGCCCAGCAAGCCGGGTGCTGGAATGGGATCATATCCATGGGAGCATCAACTAGTCCTGGCGGCAAATCGAATGGGATTTCAAGGCCCCGATTAAAGGCCATCAGGTCTTCCAGAGACGCCTTCCGAATCCACAGTTGCACACCGGATAGCGCCCCGTAGATATCAGTCGCATTGAGGCGGCCATTCCAAATTTGATAGAACTTAACAGCAAACACAGCTGCAGCCAGATCATTGATTTTTCTAGTTGTTCCCAAAGTGAACGGAACGCCCTTTCGACACAACATTCCCGGAATGGTGGTTTGGGCTTCCCATAGCATAAAGCCCAAATCCAAAGCTGATTGGCAGGCGTCCAGATAAACAAAGCTGGAAATCAAATTGCCTTCCCAGCCGAGGATTTCTTGAGAAGATACCTGCCCGTCTACCAAATGCAACCGGTTGTGCAGCCCTACGCTTCCGGCCTCACCATGACTAATAAGATGCACGACATCTTGAGCGTGCAGCGCCGACTCAAGATCCAAGCGTGTCGCATTCGCAACCCCGCTCCAACCGGCATGCGTGGAGATAGCAAATGACTCAGTCGCCGCATGGCGCAATTTCTCAAGTTCCGGAGGGGTTGCCGACAGGACGACTCCTCCACTCGCTAGCGCGGGGGAAGAGCATTCGCTGGACAGCCCACAACTTTCTAGAATAAATGAATGTCGACCCGGACGCTGTGCCTCCAGAAGTGAGGCTATTGGAATGTGATGAAAAAGTCCGAATAGGCGCAAAAACAGGCCCGCGCCGGGGCGAGTCATCTCAAACAGGGCTTCCAACAGCGGTTTAACGCGCTCCAATTCTCTGGAATAAGCCCCACGACCAGAAGCTGTAGATCCGAAAAATTGAGCGGCGGTGGCTCCATCTTGAATATTAAGCCAGCCATTCGCCAGATCCCTACCGGAGATTTCCAGACGTCGGCCAACAGGCGACGTGAGGGACTCCGCGGTGTCTTCAATCATAATAAATGTATCGAACGGATCATGGTAAAGTAACACGCGTGCGCAATCCTTGTGCGGCGGCGGTCCCCAAGACCCGCCCGAGGAGCTTTCCCAGATTTGAATAAGGATCTCACGGGAGTACTGCCATAGGTTAGCCCGGGAAGCGAAAGCTGCTAGTTGACGCATGCTAACCGAGAGGTCCGTCACTAATTTCAGCTTCTCGTCAAACGAGGCTTTACCAAATAGTTGAAGGACAGCTTCGCACACCCACTCCGTCACCTCCGCGGGCACGGCCATCTCCAAGAGTTCCGCCCCTTCAAGCCAAGCATGCAGGCCATCCATTGCGACCTCGCGTTGGTCGTCAATATCCATGAAATTTGCTATGCTAGCCGCATATTTTTTGAATGAGCTTAGATTTGGATCCAATAGCCAACCAAGACGGCCAATCACGCGTTCAACCCTGGCTCTAGAAATGGAGGAGAGCGGGCGAGTTAACGATATGCTGAGATCATCGAGCAAACGGCTGGTGCGAGAAACCCTTTCCTTCGCAACTGCTCCGCGAATTTCCATCGGCCCTGGAAGCCAACATGGGGTCTCGTCTACACCTAAGACTCTGGGATTCGTCCGGAGAAGTCCAGGTACCTTGTCCTCCCCTAAATCTTCACTAAAAACCCAGGAAAAACCCGCAGAACGTACAATTTGCTGTTCCACTTCAGCGGCTCGCATCTCGAGCAGCCTAGCTTCAAATTCCCCAACCTCGCAGAGAGCGCGCACCCAAGATTCATCTGGAATTTCGCCTTTTAGGCGCCGTAGTGAACTTCGCATTTTTTTGATAGCGGTCTTGAGCTGTTCAGAATCCAAGTCAATTCCAGCTATTTTTGCATCAATCATCCCAATTGCAAAAACACTATAGGGGCGATCACTGGTAGAGCCAACTTTTTCTCTATAACTTTTCTCCGCCAAGGCTCGAGCGTGTTGCAGACGCCCAATATCGAGCCCGCAAGTTCGAACTATCGCGGTTGCAATATTCGTCCTGAACATCGCGGTCAAAGAGGCATTTTTCAGAGCGCGAAAATACTCCGCCGCAATCGAAAAGAGTTCGACCTCAGCGGGCTCCTCGACGCTTGAAGCCAGTCCCCTCTCATTGGACAGCGCCTCACCGAGAAGCATCAAACATTGGGCCTGGCTATCCTCAAGGCCTGTAGCTTGGCAAAACGAAAAAGCGCGCCCTAGATATTTTGCCACCCGGGCAGAGTCTCCACCCATTGGGTTTGACGCAAGAGCCTGCGCGCGTTCGTAGAATGCCTGAGCAGCCTCAGCCGTGGCCGGGGGGCTGTCAACCCCTGATACAAATGCCGCCACGAGCGAGCTGTTGTTGGCCAGCTCGCGTAGTTGTGCGTGAAATGTAGAACAATGCGGTGCTAAAACGCCCAAACCCCCAGAACGAAACGTAATTCATTTTTAGATTTTGTGGGTGAGAAAACTCCAGTGCCGACGGGGGGACTCGAACCCCCACGCCTTGCGGCAAAGCATTTTGAGTGCTCCGTGTCTGCCATTCCACCACGTCGGCTGGTGCCCGATCATCGTACCCGAACGCGCGCTGCCC
>NZ_DCNR01000003.1:0-2290 GCF_002322065.1 Dermacoccus sp. UBA1591
GCCTTCGTGCCGGCTCTCGTGCCGGCGCAGCCGCCCTGCTCGCCGCGGGAGCCATCGTGCTCGGCGCGCCAGCGGCAACCGCCGACCCCACCGCACCGTTGAGCTCGCCGAGCACCGGCGCGGGCGTGAGCAGCGCCGTGTTCCAGAGCGCCACGTGCAGCGCATCCGGCGGATACTCGGCCCTCGTCACCCTGACGAACGCCGCCCCCGAAACCCAGACGTTCTCATTCACGACCGGCGCCGGAGGCGGCGCGACACCGGCAGCGACGAGTGTCGGCGCCGGTCAGAGCCTCACCGTGCGCGTCAGCACACCCTCGCAGGCCCGTGCCATCTTCGTGACGACGGCCTCCGGCGGCTCCGCTGGCTCGCTGCCCCTCAGCGGCTGCGGTGACGCACCGTCCACATCTTCGACGTCGCTCGCGACCGCTGAGCCGACACGGACACCGCGCCAGAGCACCTCGCCCGCCCCGACGAGCGACGAGCCGACGCTCGCGCCCACGATCGCATCTACGGGCGCATCGAGCCCCGCATCCCCCCTGGCCCCCACGACGCCGATGGCACCGACGACACCGCGCAGCAGTTCGACGAGCGCCACCTCGTCGCCCGAATCGTCTTCGTCTTCGTCCGGGTCGTCTTCGTCTTCGTCGTCGAGTCGTTCCAGTTCGGCGTCGTCGACCAGCACCTCCAGCCCGTCGCTCGCCCCCTCGGACGCGGCATCAGCCGACGAATCCGACTCGAGTTCGACGAGCCCCCTGCTCGTCGCCGGCGGTGTCGGCCTCGCACTGCTCGGCCTGGCGCTCGCCGTCACCGTCATTCGCCGCGACTACCACTGACGCAGGATCGTCACGGCAGACCACCACGACCCCGCTCGAAGCACGCGCCACACGAAGAAGCGCCCTCCCCGTCACGATGACGGGGAGGGCGCTTCTCAGGTGGCCGCGCGGGCCGACCGATCACATCGATCAGAGGCGACCGTAGGTCGAACCCGACAGCACCGGGTACAGGCCGGTGACGGTGCCCGGGTGGCGCGCCTCGTAGACCATGCCGTTGCCGGCGTAGATCGCGACGTGGCCCGGCAGGAAGACGAGGTCGCCGGGGCGCGGGTCGCTGACGGGCGTCGTCATCGCCTTGATGGCGCCCGACTGGTGCGGCAGCTGGATGCCGGCCTTCGCGAAGACCATCGCGACGTAACCGGAGCAGTCGGCACCGGAGGTCGACGATCCGCCGTAGACGTAGGGGATACCCGTCAGGCCCGCGGCGATGGAGACGACTCCGGAGTTCGAACGCGAGGCGGAAGCCGTGTTCGTGGCCTTCTGCGCGCTCGAGGCGTAGGTCGGCGTGGCCGAGTGCGTCGTGGTGGCGTGACGCACCGTCGCGCGGTGCACGGGTGCCTGCTGGTGACGCGGCGTCTGGGCGACCGGGCGAGCCTGGGTGTGCTGCGAAACCGCCTGGCGAGCGTGCGTGCGATGCACGCGCTGGTGCGTCGCGGTGGCGCGCTGGGTGTTCGTCGACTGCGACGCGGCGGGCGCGGTGCGCTTCTTGACGACGATCGAGCGACGCTGCGCCGGCTCGGCGATCTTCGCCTTGCGCTCGGCCCTGACGGGCTTCACGGAGGCCGACGTCAGCGCACTGCGGGCCTGCGAGCGCGACACCTGCTTCAGCGCCTGCGACGTCGCGCGCGTCGACTTCTTCGCGGCGGCGGGCTTCGCGGCGGCCTTGGCGGCGGGCTTCGGGGCGGCCTTGGCGGCGGGCTTCGGGGCGGCCTTCGGGGCGACGACGAGCTTCTTGGCCGGCGTGACGGTCTTGAGCTCGAGGGGTGTCGTGGCGGCAGCCGCGGCCTCGTGAACGGCGCCCGACTCAGGGGCCGCACCGGCGCTCTGCGTGATGCCGAGACCAGCGACCAGACCACCGGAGACGGCGACGGTCGTGGTGAGCATGGCCAGGGTGCGCGTCTGCTTCACAGGACGCAGCGGGCCCGGCGTGTTCTTGATGGACAATGTGCAACCTCTCGAACGCCTGTGAGGTGAGCTGTCGGGTTCGGACCTGTTGCTCGGCCCGGCTCTCGGCGCTTCGTGCGTGCGACGCGAGCTTCACCCCGAGTTCTTGATCTGCGCTTCGCGGATCAGGAACGAAGAAGTGGGTCCCCCACCCCTGCCAGGTGGTGTAGCTGACATGACTCGCGCGCCGCAGGCAGGGCTCGGCGTGTTCGGCACGCGAGTGTTCGTTGTCGAACCAGGTAAGACGGTAACGAATCAGTCACGACGACGGTGAATCAGGAACCGGCGAGATA
>NZ_DCNR01000003.1:2500-63410 GCF_002322065.1 Dermacoccus sp. UBA1591
GCTCGTGATGAACATCACATGCAACCTCAGGCCTGCTGACCCGTCACGGACACGAATACGTGCGAGGCGATGTCCTCGGGCAGCGACACGGCGTCGTCAGGCCGATCGGCGACGGCCGCGTGGACGCGGTCGCCGTCAGCACGCACGTCGAGGGCCACCCCGGGGCTCAGCCCGACGCTCGTCAGCACCGCGAGAGACTCGGCGTCCGCTTGCGCGGGCTCGCCGATGCGGCGCACCACCACGCGCAGCGACTCGCTGCCGGCCACCTCGACGAGCGACTGCACGCCGTCACGGAAACCCTCCGGCGCCTCGCCCCAGCCGAGCTCGTCCAGCCCGGGAATCGGGTTGCCGTACGGGGACAGGCCCTTGTCGACGATGAGCTCGAGGATCTTGCGCTCGACGCGCTCGCTCATGACGTGCTCCCACCGGCACGCCTCGTCGTGGACGTACTCGAGCTCGAGGCCGATGACGTCGACGAGCAACCGCTCCGCGAGGCGATGCTTGCGCATGACGCGAGTCGCGAGCAGGCGCCCCTCGGGTGTCAGTTCGATGCGCCGGGAGTTCGCGACGTGGAGCAGACCGTCGCGCTCCATGCGCGCGACCGTCTGCGACACCGTGGGCCCGGAGTGGCCGAGGCGCTCCGCGATGCGGGCGCGCAACGGGGGGATGCCCTCTTCTTCGAGGTCATAGATGGTGCGCAGATACATCTCGGTGGTGTCGATCAGGTCAGTCACGACGACAAGAGTGCCACCTCCGGCGCCGCCGCGCACGGGTGCTCGCGATACCGGCGTCGGTGGGGCGAGGCTCGGAGCATCAGTCGCGCGAACGGATCGCCTCGAGCGGACCGCCGGAATGAGCAGGCGCGACGGGCAGTGCCTCGGAGGTGTTCGTCAGAGCGATGTTCGTCAAGGGAGCGACGTCGGCAGGGGTGAGGCCGGGCGAGCCGCGAAGGCAAGGGGGCCGAAAGAGAAGAACCCGAGGCGCGCGCTCACGAAGAGCGCTGCGGCCTCGGGGTGAAGCGCAGCCGCCAGGGGGGAGGGAGTGCGGCGCGCTTCGTGACGAGACGCTACACCCGCTCCCCCCATCATTGAAAGTTAAATCGGGAAGCCAGGGCTGTGAAGATGCTGTGAGCTTCGCAACGCGCTGTCAGAGCCATTCGCCGAACGCGGCCGGCTCGCGCGTGAAGCGGTATGTGGCCCAGTTGAGTTGGGTGACGGAACCGTCGGCGTCGCGGGTGATGACGAGCCATTCGCCGCGCTCGCGACCCGCGACGGTGCGGTAGCGGTCTTCGTCGACGCGCTCGAAGACGGCCGGCGCCTTCCACTCGGGCAACCCCTCGACGCGAGCCTTGAGCGTGCCGCCCTCGACGACGAACGTGAACTGCGTCCCCTCCGAGAACCACACCCCGAGCAGCGGGACGAACTCCGGGGGCACGGTGATCCCGGGCGTCCAGGCTGCGGGCAGCTCGGGTTCGCGCTCCTGGACGGCGCTCGCGAGGTCCGTGGCGAGGGCCGCGGGATCGGGGGTGTGCGTCGCGTTCATGAGAGCGACGCCCGTCGTCGCGCTCTCGCGGTGCGTGAAGACGCCGGTGATCGCGCCCGGCCAACCGCCGGTGTGGCCGACCCAGATGCGATCGTCACGGCGCAGCAGCATGAACCCGAGACCCCATGCGGCGCCCCAGCGATCGACGTCGGCGACGATCTGCGGCTGACACATCTCCTCGAGCGTGTCGGCGGAGAGGATCGCGGGGTCGGGGTTCGCGACGAAACCTCCCCAACGCGCCATGTCGCGCACACTCGAGACCATGCCCGCGGCCGGCGCGATGGCGCGCGAGTCGAAGACGGGTTCGTCGACGGGGACGTCGCTGTACGGCGGCACGAAATAGGTGCCCGCAGCATGCGGATCGGTGTCGACGCCGCCCGGGTGGCCGAGAGTTGTCGACGTCATGCCGAGTGGGTCGAGGAGCCGACGCTGCACGCTAGCGAACCAGTCGCCACCGTCGAGACGATTGATCATCTCGCCGAGCAGCGCGTACCCGAGGTTCGAGTAGTGGAAACGCGTGTGAGCGGGCAAGACGCGTTCGCTGTGGGCGAGGCTCGCGAGGAACTCGTCGCGACCCGGCATGACGAGCGTGTCGAACACGTCGCCGACGGCCTCGCGCTGGATGCCGGAGCTGTGCGACATGAACTGACGCGGCGTCATGCGCGCTAGCGGCGAATCGGCGGTAATGGTGTCAATGATGTCGCGGGCCGGAGCGTCGATGTCGAGCTTGCCCTCGTCGCGCAGGGCCATGATCGTCACCGCCACGAACGTCTTCGTGTTCGACGCGATCTGGAAGCGCGT
Source organism: Dermacoccus sp. UBA1591 (assembly GCF_002322065.1). NCBI lineage: Bacteria > Bacillati > Actinomycetota > Actinomycetes > Micrococcales > Dermacoccaceae > Dermacoccus > Dermacoccus sp. UBA1591. The sequence goes on from NZ_DCNR01000003.1 coordinate 4,844, forward strand.
GTTCTCGTCGGGCGCAGTCTGCCCGACGCGCTCCGCGCCGACGTTCTGGCCGAGGTGCGCCGCCCCGAAACCGTTGTGCCACAGCAGCGTCCCGCGTCGCGCCACCCCGGCGGCGAGGCCCGGCACGCGACCCGAGCGCTGAGCGTCGAGGGCGATGCGGTCGAGAGCCGTCGTCGTCTCGCGCGACAACCGCGTCGCCGTCGAGGGTTCGACGCGCCCGTCCACCTGAGAGACGCCGGACGTGGCAGCACGATCAGCCTGCACGTCCCGCGCGGCCGACGTCATCGCGGCAGCGTCAGCCTGGGAGTCGAGCGTCGCGGTAGCTCCTTCGTCCTGCGCGTCGAGTGCTGCCAGGGCACGATCGGTCGACGGGTCGTGGGGTGTCGGCGTGGACGAGTCAGTCATACCTCCACGCTAGGTGGTGACGCCGTCCGCTCCGGTTTTGCGGGCCGGCGAATCAGCGACGGCAGATTCGCGGGCGGCCTCGAGACGCATCACTGCCACGCGTCGCCGCCCCGCCTCGCCATGCCGGCGACGCCCCACTCGTATCCATCGGCGATTTTCGTCCACATTCGCGAATCTCGCCCCATCTGCGAACGGCGTCCACCCCGGCGAATCGCGTCCCCATCTGCGATTTGCACACGTCGACGGCTCAGGGCCAGCGACGTTCGATGCGCCAGGCTGACGGGTCGTCGAGGTCGCCGTCGCCGACGCGCACGTAGACGAGGCGGTCGTGCAGCCGGGAACGGCGCCCCGCCCAGAACTCGATCTCGTCGCAGTTGATGCGGTAGCCGCCCCAGAAGTCGGGCAGGGGGACGTCGTCGGCGCCGCCGGTGTCGGGGTAACGGGCCGTCATCTCGGCGTTGGCGGTCTCGAGCTCGGCGCGGCTCGTCAGCGGCCGCGACTGCTTCGACACCCACGCCCCGACGCGCGAACCATACGGGCGCGAGTCGAAGTAGGCGCGCACGACGTCACGAGGCAGCTCGACGGCGCTACCGGTGAAGCGGATCGCGCGAAACATCAGCGGCCACGTGAGCGCCCCGGCGATCTGGTCGTTCTCGGCGATGTCACGGCCCTTGGCCGATTCGAGGTTCGTGTAGAAACCGGGGCCGTCGGCCCCGAGGTAGCGCATGAGGACGGTCCGCACGTGCGGCGCGCCGGCGGCGTCGGCCGTCGCGATGCTGATGGCCTCTGGCTCGGGCACGTCGCCTTGGGCATTCTGGCGTTCGCGTGCTTCGCGCACCCACGCCTCGATCAGCTCGAGCGGCGCCGCGGGCAACTGCGACTCGTCGAGACCTTCACCGTCGTAATCCATGCGCACCTCGGTCATGCCCCCATCTTGCCCGCCCGGGCCGCTGCGCAGGGCGCCGGGGCGCAATCTGCGTCGGGACGAGCGGACAGGCCCGGTTCCGGAGGCACTCAGCGACGATTCTCGGCGCCTCCGCCGTGACGGTTCTCGCGGCTGCACGGCTTGGCGCTTGGTTGGCGGTCACACTGACGTTTTCTGCCGGGCACGTCGGGCAGGTGATGACCTGACGGGTCACAACCTGTCGGAGCGTGGGCGCTCGGTCTGCGCACCTCGGGACGAGGGCGCGTATCGCCTTTGACACCCTCCCGACGCGTCGACGGGCGCCGCCACCGGTCGCGCACTGGCCCGTCATGATCAACACGCCCGGCCAGCCTGTCTGGTCAGGACGAGCACCAGCGGGTGCGCAACCCCGCGCCCGCGCGGGACGGGCCCGCGCGGGACGGGCCCGCGCGGGACGGCCCCGTCGACTCGCCATTTCGGCCGCGCCCAGCCCACGATCCGCCCTGCGGAAACGGTACCCGCCATGCGAAACGGGCGGCGCGGGCTGCAGCGCCCGTCCTAGAGTCGACAACGTGACTGACGCGAAGAGCAATGACGCGAAGAGCCCCGCCATCGTCATCCCCGACGCTCTCAAGCCGAGCGACGGACGCTTCGGTGCCGGCCCGAGCAAGATCCGCCCCGACGCACTCGCAGCGCTCGCCGCTGCAGGCGAGGGTGCAACTCCGCTGCTCGGCACGTCACACCGTCAGGCGCCGGTGAAGAACCTCGTACGCGAGGTGCAAGAGGGCCTCGCGCAGATGTACGACCTGCCTGACGGCTACGAGACGGTGATGGGTCTCGGCGGGTCGAACGCGTTCTGGGACGTGGCCGCGTTCAGCCTGATCGAACACCGCCAGCAGAACCTCGTCTTCGGCGAGTTCACCGCCAAGTTCGCGACGTCCGCGACGGCGCCGTTCCTCGAGGCGCCCGACATTGTCGAAGCCCCGGCGGGCAGCGTCGCCGAGGCGCAGCCGAAGCCCGGCATCGACACTTACGCGTGGGCGCACAACGAGACGTCGACAGGCGCGATGGCGCCCGTCACGCGCCCGGCAAACACCGACGACGACACGCTCGTCCTCATCGACGGCACGTCCGCCGCGGGCGGCCTGCCCGTCGACCTGACCGAGTGCGACGTCTACTACTTCGCGCCGCAGAAATCGTTCGCGAGCGACGGGGGCCTGTGGTTCGCGTTCATGTCCCCCGCCGCGATCGAGCGGGTCGCGCGCATCAAGGCGTCGGGCCGCTGGATCCCACCGTTCCTCGACCTCGACGCCGCCATCACGAACAGCCGTCAGGCGCAGACGTACAACACGCCGGCGCTCGCGACGTACGTCCTCATGAAGGCGCAACTCGACTGGTTCAACGCGAACGGCGGCCTCGACTTCGCCGTCGAACGTACCCGCGCCTCATCGAAGGCCCTCTACACGTGGGCGGACGCGCACCCGCACGCGACACCGTTCGTCACTGACCCGGCGCACCGCTCCCTCGTCGTCGGCACGATCGACTTCGACGACGCCATCGACGCGGCGGCGATCGCGGCGACGCTGCGCGCCAACGGCATCGTCGACGTCGAGCCCTACCGGAAGCTGGGACGCAATCAGCTGCGCGTCGGCATGTACCCTGCCGTGGAACCCACCGATGTGGCGGCGCTCACCCACTGCATCGACCACGTCATCGAACGGCTCTGACGCCACCGTCACCTCAGGCCGCTCCAACGAAAGGCCCACCGCGTGCCCCTCGCTCACAACCTCACTCGCGAAACCGCCCAGCACCGTTCTCGCACAGTGACATTGAGCGACCAATCCATTCACCTGGATCTGACGGGCGCGCCGACGGAGGCCGCGACGTTCACCTCGACGTCGACACTGCGCCTCACCTGCACCGAAGGTGCGGTGTCGATCGACCTCGTCGCCGATGCCGCCCCATGCGTTCTGCTCGACGGCGTCGAACTCGACGCGAACGCCACGAGCTTCGAGGATTCTCTCGTCACCGTCCGCGGCCTGACGCCGGGGCGCGAGCACGTCGTCACCGTCATCGCCGAGTGCCACTACAGCCACACCGGCGAAGGCCTGCACCGCTTCCGCGACCCGCAGGACGGCGAGACGTACCTGTTCACCCACTTCGAACCGACCGACGCCCGCCGCGTCTTCGCCTGCTTCGACCAGCCCGACCTCAAGACACACTTCGCGATCAGCGTCACCGCCCCGTCGCACTGGCTCGTGCGCAGCAACGGCGCACCCGAGAGCGCCGAACCGGCCGCCGCGAGCGACGAGACGCACGGCAACACCACCACCGACCTCACCCTCACGACGTTCACCCCGACGATGCCGCAGTCGACGTACATCGTCTGCGTCATCGCGGGCCCATACGCGCTGGTCGAGGACGAGGCGGCGCTGAGCGACGGACGCCGCGTGCCGCTGTCGATCATGTGCCGCCCGGCGATGCGCGCGAGCCTGCCCAGCGCGGACATGCTGCGCTGGACGAAGGCCGGGCTGCCGTGGTGCGAGCGCAAGTTCGGCTGCAGCTACCCCTGGGGCACCTACGACCAGATCTTCGTGCCCGAGTACAACATCGGCGCGATGGAGAACCCGGGCCTCGTCACGTTCAACGAGAACTACCTCAAGCGCGGCGACGCGACCCGCAGCGAACGCGAAGCGCTCGCCACGACGCTGCTGCACGAGATGGCGCACATGTGGTTCGGCGACCTCGTCACGATGCCGTGGTGGGACGACCTGTGGCTCAAGGAATCGTTCGCCGACTTCATCGGCGCGCAGGCCGCGTCCGAAGTCACCGAGTTCGACGACGCGTGGGCCACGTTCGGGCTGGGCCGCAAGGCGTGGGCGTACTCCGCCGACCAGCTGCCGACGACGCACCCCATCGTCGCCGACATCCCCGACGTCGAAGCCGCGCGCGCCAACTTCGACGGCATCACCTACGCGAAGGGCGCCTCCGTGCTGCGCCAGCTCGTCGCGTACGCCGGTGAGGACGCGTTCTACGAGGGCGCGGCGCTGTACTTCGAACGTCACGCCTTCACGAACGCGACCCTCGACGACTTCCTCGACGCCCTCGGCGAGGCGAGCGGACGCGACATGACGGCGTGGGCGCAGGCCTGGCTGCAGACGTCGGGCCCCGACACGCTCGAGGTGGCCGGCGGCGTCATCACGCGCCGCGGCGACCGCACGCGCCCGCACCGCTTCCACGCCACCGCATTCGACGTCGAGGCGCCCGACGCCTCCGAAGCCGCCGCCTGGCACGCCACCGGCGAGGCGTGGCTCGACCTCGAAGGCGAGAGCGACACGCTCGAGCTGCCGGGCGAATTGCGTGGCGCGGTCGTCCTCGTCGACGACGAGGACTGGACGTACGCGAAGATCGCGCCGAGCACCGAGACGCTCGAGCTGTTCGCGACGCAGCTCTGCCACCTCGCCTCGGCGACGCATCGCGCCACGGCGTGGGGGCAGCTGTGGCAGGCCACGCGTGATGCGCGCCTGCCCGCCGAGACGTTCGTGCGCGCCACACTGACCCAGCTCGCGGCCGAACCGTCGGCGACGATCGTCGACGGCGCGGGACGGTTCGCGATCGCCGCGATCACGTCCTACCTGCCCGACGCCGCCTCGCGCGCCGACTGGGCGCAGGCGTTCTGGCGTGTCGCGATCGACCGGGCCGACGCGTCGACGGGCACCGATCTTCCGGGCGTGTGGCGCCGACTGGCCCTCCTCGTCGCGGCCCTCGCCCCGAGCGTCGACGATGAACTGCGCGCCCTGCTCGACGCGCACACCCCGTTCGAGCCCGGCCAGGACGAGCGTTGGAGCGTCCTCACCTCACTCGCGGCGCACACCCGTGACGACGACGCCCGTCGCGACGTCGACGCCCGCCTCGCAGATGAACGCACGCGCGACACGACGCAGCGCGGTGCAGCCCAGGCGCTCGGCGCGACGGCAGCTCTCGGCCTCGACGACACCAAGCAGGCCGCGTGGCAGCGCGTCGACGACGCGTCGCTGACGAACGAGCAGGTCGCCGCGCTCGTCGCCGGGTTCACCCACCCCGCGAGCGTCGAGCTGGCCGGCGCGTACGCCGACAGCTACCTCGATCACCTCGAGACGTGGTGGCGCGAGCGCAGCCAGGTCATCGCCTCACGCCTCGTGCGCGGCCTGTTCGACACCCAGCCGAACACCGAAGCCGCAGAAGCCTGGCTCGCCTCGCATCCCGACGCGCCGGGGGCACTGCGTCGGATCGTCGTCGAGGAGGTCGACCAGCTGCAGCGTCGCCGCCGCGCGCAGGCCGTCAGCGACGGCTCGCGCCCCTGAGCCACATACCCGAAGGGCCGGGCCTCAGTTCGCGAGCTGCGCCACGAGCGGCACGAGCACGAACGCGGCGAGGGCGATGATGACGATGAGTCGGCGGGTCTTCGGGGTCATGTCGCCGATTCTCTCACCGCGAGATGGGTGGGCCGCATCGCGATGACGTCGCGCGCCGCGTAGTGCCGCACCCGCATCAGGGCGAGGCCGGCGACGAGCGTCGCGACGCCGACCGCGACGCTGCCGACGGCGATCGTCGCGCGGGCGCCGAAGGTGTTGCCGATCCACCCGATGAGCGGCGCGCCGACGGGCGTGCCGCCCATGAGGATCGCCATGTAGAGCGCCATGACGCGCCCGCGCAGCTGCGGGTCGACGGAGAGCTGGACGCTCGCGTTCGCCGTCGTCAACGCCGTCAGCGCACACAACCCGACGGGCACGAGGAACGCGCCGAACAGCCACACGTTCGGCGCCATCGCGGCGAGTGCGGAGAACACCGTGAACCCGGCGAGCGCCGCGAGCAGCAGCCGCAGTGACGGCGACTTGCGCCGGGCCGCGAGCAGCGCCGCGGCCAGCGACCCCACCGCCATCACCGACGAGATGATGCCGTAGGCGCGCGCGTCGGCGTGGAAGACGCTCGTCGCCATGAGCGCCGTCGTGATCTGGAAGTTCATGCCGAACGTGCCGAGCACGAACACGAGACCCATGATGAGCTGCAGGTCGCGCCGCCGACTCACGTAGGCGAAACCTTCGCGCACCCCGCCGCGGCCACGCCGTCGGGGCGCCGGCCGTAGTTCTCGCGGATTCATCGCGAGCAGCGCGGCGAGGACGGCGACGAACGACGCCGCGTTGAGCACCATCGCCCAGCCTGTGCCGATGCCCGCGATGAGCAGACCCGCGACGCCGGGGCCGATGAGGCGCGCCGCGTTGAACGACGCCGAGTTGAGACCGACGGCGTTCGTCAGGTGCCCCTCGGGCACGAGTTCGGAGACGAACGCCTGACGCGTCGGGTTGTCGAGGGCCGTCGCGATGCCCTGCACGAGGGCGATGCCGAAGACGCTCGCGAGCGTCGCCGAGCCCGTCAGCAGCAGCCCCGCGAGCACGAGCGACGTCACCGCGAGCGCGCTCTGGCTCAGCATGAGCAGACGCCGCTTGGGGTAGGCGTCCGCGAGGGATCCGGCGAACGGGGCGAGAAGGACGACGGGCGCGAACTGCGTCGCGGTGATCGCGCCGAGCGCGGCGGCGTCGTGGTGCGTCAATTCGGTGAGAACGACCCAGTCCTGCGTCACGCGCCCGATCCACGTGCCGACGTTCGACACGAGCGCGCCGCTCGCGTAGAGGCGATAGTTGCGGATGGACAACGAGGCGAAGGTGGGGCTCGTGGTGACTCCTCAGGACGACATGGCTGACGGCAGTCTCGTCAACACCTGCCCCGTCCGGAATATTCCTTTTCGATCATTCTTCGGAGTCGGTCGCGCCGCCGTCGAGCACGTCCTCCTCGCGCACGCCGTTCTCCAGCACGTCGTCCCTGAGCCGCAGCCCGGACGTCGCGAGCGAGAGGTCGGCGAGCTTGCGCGTCGCGTCGGGGTCGTCGTCCTGCCAGGCGCGGGCGACGTCGTCGTCGATGGCGGCGAGCGCACGGGGCGAGGCGCTTGTCAGCGCTTCGAGCGCGAGCAAGCGGCGTCCGCCCGGCATGGAACGCAGGCGGGCGAGGCGCCCCGCGGTGACGGCGTAGCGCAGGCGCGTCAGCAGCCACGGCACGAGCGCGAGGACGATCGGCAGCGCCGCCGTCAGGACCCCGAGCAGGACGGCGAAGCGGCCCAGCCCCGTCGCGAGGTCGTGCCCCGAGCCGGCCATGTCCGTCGCGGTTCCGGCGGCCTTGTCGAACGGGGTGCGCACCTCGGAACCGACGAACGGGACCTTCGCGACGGCATTTGCCGCGTCCGTCATGTCGAGCGCCAGGCTGGAGCTGCCGTGCTCGAGCTTCTGCGCGCCGCTCTGCGCCACGAGCGCCCGGTCGTGGACGACGGTGCCCGCCCAGATCGCGAGGACGCACCACAGCGCGAGGGCCACGTCGGCCACGATCTGACGGGTGCGGCGCGAACCGCGATCGGCGTAGAACTTGAGCCCCATGACGTGTCTTCTCTCCATCAGGATCGGGTGCGTGCCGCTGCGTGCCGTCCCATCGTAGGGGTCACCTTCTCCAGCCGACTTCCAGCGAACGTCCAGTCGGGCGGGCGAGAATGACAGGCATGAGCACGCCCGAAGCACGCATCCTCATCGTCGAGGACGACACCAACATCCGCGAACTGCTCGCCACGAGCATGAAGTTCGCTGGTTTCGACGTCTCCGTCGCCGGCACCGGGAGCGAAGGGCTCACCCTCGCCGCGACGCGGGAGTTCGACCTCGCCGTGCTCGACGTCATGCTTCCCGACATGGACGGCTTCGCCGTCACGAGCCGCCTGCGCGAGGGCGGACGCGAACTCCCGATCGTCTTCCTCACCGCGCGCGACTCCGTCGACGACACCGTCAAGGGCCTCACCGTCGGCGGCGACGACTACATCACGAAGCCGTTCAGCCTCGAAGAGGTCGTCGCGCGCATCCGCGCCGTCCTTCGCCGCACGAAGGCCGACGACTCGGACGGCCCCACCGTCACCGTCGGCGACCTCGAGCTCGACGACGACAGCCACGAGGTGCGCCGCGCGGGCCGCGTCATCGACGTCTCCCCCACCGAGTTCAAGCTGCTGCGCTACCTCATGCTCAACGCCGGTCGCGTCGTGAGCAAGGCCCAGATCCTCGACCACGTGTGGGACTACGACTTCCGCGGTGAGGCCGGCATCGTCGAGTCGTACATCTCCTACCTGCGCCGCAAGATCGACGTCGACGGTCTCGAACCGCTCATCCACACCAAGCGCGGCGTCGGATACGTGTTGCGCGAACCGCGCTGACGTAGGCGATCCCCCTGGTCTCCCCCGACGGCTACACGCTGCGCCAGCAGTACCTGCGACTGCGGCGCGGCGTCCACCGCTGGCCGCTGCGCGCCCGCATCGTCGCCGTGCTCGCCGGCCTGCTCGGCGCAGCGATGTTCGTCGTCGGCACTGCCGGGTCCTGGCAGCTGCAGAGCTACCTCGTCCAACGAGAGGACGCCGACCTCGTCGCCGCCGCGCCCACCCTCGTCGCCTCGACGATCCAGCAACAGGCCGAGCACGCGCGCGTGACGAGCGCCGTGCCCGTCAACGTGTACGCCGTCCGCATCGTCGGCGCGCAGGAGACGAACGACTTCGTCCCCGCCACGGGGCCCCGCCCCGACTTCCCCGACGTGACGAAGGCCAGCGCCATCGCGCACGGCGGGCACCCCTACACCGTCCATTCGCAGGGCGAGAGCACCGTGTCGTGGCGCGTCGTCGAAGGCATCGACGAGACCACCGGCGAGCCGTACGCCGTCGCCGTCAGCATGGCGAACGTCGACACCGTCGTGCGACGCATGCAGGTGCTCACCATCGGCGTCAGCGCAATCGCACTGCTGTTCGCGACGCTCGCGGCGCTGTGGGCGGTGCGGCGGGCGATGCGACCACTACGAGCCATCGAGGACACCGCCGCCGCCATCGCCGCGGGCGACCTGACACGCCGCGTCCCCAACCCCGACTCCGCCGACGAGATGGAGAGCCTTGCGCGCTCGCTCAACGTCATGCTCAGCCAGGTCGAACGCTCGATGGAGATCAAGGACCGCAGCGAGGAGAGCATGCGCTCCTTCGTCGCAGACGCCTCGCACGAGCTGCGCACTCCCCTCGCCACCGTCCGCGGCTACGCCGAGCTGTACCGTCAGGGCGCGGTGAGCGACCCCGACGACGTCGCCGCCGCCTTCCGCCGCATCGAGGACGAGGCGAAACGCATGAGCGCCATGGTCGATGACCTGCTCCTGCTCTCTCGCCTCGAGACGGAGCAGCGCGCCGCGACGATCGGGGCCACCGCGCCCGGCACGCCGCGACGCCACCACGACGTCGACCTCACCGTCATCGCCGCGGACGCCGTGAGCGACGCAGAGGCCCGCGGGGACGGCGAGCGCCGCTTCGCACTGCACGGGCTCGGCGGCGGCCTGGGCCCCGTCATCATCAGCGCAGACGAGCAGCGCCTGCGCCAGGTGATGACGAACCTCGTGAGCAACGCCGAACGCTACGCTCCGGGCACCGAACCCATCGAGGTAGGCGTCGGTGCGGTCGACGGGCGCGCCGTCGTCGAGGTCGCCGACCACGGCCCCGGCATCCCCGCCGACATGCGTGGCCGCATCTTCGAACGCTTCTACCGTGCCGACGTCGCCCGCAACCGCGCGAGCGGCAGCACCGGCCTCGGCCTGTCGATCGTCGCCGCGATCGTCGCCGCCCACGACGGTGAGGTGAGCGTGCGCGAAACCCCCGGCGGGGGCGCGACGTTCGTCGTCAGTCTGCCGCTCGCCGCGCCGGATTCACAGGCGCAGCACAGCTCGCATCACGTTGCCGACGAGACTGATGACGTCGAATAGCCTCGACTGACTACTCTCGTGACCCGAGAGGCCCCCTCAGCGCATCGACCGACGCAGCCCGCGTCAGCGCCGATCCGAGACCAGGAGCAGTGCCATGACCGAGACGCCCGACAGCGCCCCGAACCCCGACGAGCGACCGGACGGCGCCCGCCGTCACCAGCTGCCGGGCCAGGCTCCACGCCCTGACGACACGCAGGTGATCCGCTCCGAACCGGCCCGCCTCGACGCCCCGCCCGCCGGTGCGATGCCGGCGTCCGCCCCCGCGCCGACGTCCGGGCCTCAGCCCGGTTATCAACAGCCCTGGGCACAGCCGGGGTACGGGCAGCCGAGCCACGCGCAGCCTGTCCAGCAACAGCCGGGATACGAGCAGCCGGGCGCGGCGTACGGCGTCGGCTCGCAGCCTGCCGGTGGCGGGCGTTCGGGACGCGGCGGGCGCGGTCTCGCGCAGATCGGTGCGGCCTCGCTCCTCGCGGCGGCCCTCGCGTCCGCCGGGACGTACGCCGTCGTCCAGCGCGACGACACCGGCGCCGTCTCGGGCGGCGGCAACTCGACGGTCATCAAGGCCGATCCGGCCGACTTCGCCGACGCCGGCGCGATCAACTGGTCGGCGACGGCCGCGAAGGTCAACCCGAGCGTCGTCTCGATCGACGTCAGCTCCGGCTCCAGCGGCGGCGAGGGCTCCGGCGTCGTGCTCGACAAGAGCGGCAACATCGTGACGAACAACCACGTCGTCAGCGGCGCCGGGTCGAACGCGACCGTCACCGTCACGCTCAACAACAACCGCACCTACCCAGCGAGCGTCGTCGGCACCGACCCGTCCACCGACCTCGCCGTCATCCGCATCAAGGACGTCCCGGACCTGCACCCCGTCGAGATGGCCGACGACAGCAAGCTCGTCGTCGGTCAGCCCGTCATGGCTGTCGGCAACCCCCTCGGCCTCGCCGGCACCGTGACGACGGGCATCGTCTCCGCCCTCGACCGGCCGGTGACGACGAGCGAGAGCGACTCCGACAGCTCCTCGACGTCGACCTCGACCGTCGTGACGAACGCGATCCAGACGAGCGCCGCGATCAACCCGGGCAACTCGGGTGGCGCGCTCGTCAACGGCAGCGGCAAGCTGATCGGCATCAACTCCTCGATCGCGTCGCTGTCGAACGGCGCCTCGGGCGGCCAGAGCGGCAACATCGGCATCGGCTTCGCCATCCCGAGCAACGTCGTGAAGAACATCTCGGGCCAGCTCATCGCCAAGGGCAAGGCCGAGCACGCGCTGCTCGGCATCGGCACGTCGCCGACGGAGGTCAAGAGCGGCAACGCGACGCTGACGGCGGCGAAGGTCGCGTCCGTCGCCCCCGGCAGCGGCGCCGCCAAGGCGGGGCTGCGCAAGGACGACGCGATCACCGCGATCGACGGCGAACCCGTCACCTCGCCCAACGCGCTCGTCGGTCAGGTGCGCTCGCGTACCGTCGGCAGCGCCGTCAAGCTGACGATCATCCGCGACGGTCGCCAGCAGGAGGTCTCGGTGACGCTGGGAGCTCAGTCCGACGTCAAGAATTGAGCGCTCCCCGCAACGGGTGCCAGGCGTAGAGTGAGGGATTCTGCCTCCACTGCCCCCGAAGGTGGTTCGCCATGCCCGCTCCCGTGCTCGAGCCTGCGCTCGACCCCGTCCTCGACCACGAACGCGCGCACCTCGCCGCCGCACGCGCCCAACTCGCGCGCATGCGCGATTCGGCCGCCTCGCTCGACGCGTCGCGGGCCAGCGACGCCGTCAGCAGCGAGGCGCTCGGGGCGACGCTCGCCCGCCGCGTCGCGGCGCTGACCGACGACCCGTCGACGACGCTCTTCTTCGGCCGCATCGACTGGCGCGACCCGGCCGCGGGTGACGCCGCGCGCCTCGAGGAGCTCTACGTCGGGCGCCGCCACGTCTCCGACGAGGCGGGCGACCCGCTCGTCATCGACTGGCGGGCGCCCGTGTCGACGGCGTTCTACCGCGCCTCCCCTGCCGAACCGATGGGCGTGTCGCTGCGGCGGCGCTTCGGCGTCGAACGCGGCGAGCTGACGGCGTACGAGGACGAGCGTCTCGATGCTCCTGGGGGCACCGACGAGTCGGGCGCCGACGATCGGGCGGGCAGCGACATCCTCGCCGCCGAGATCGAACGCCCCCGCTCGGGCCCGATGCGCGACATCGTCTCGACGATCCAGCCCGAGCAGGACGCGCTCGTGCGCGCCGACGTCGCGACCACCGTCTGCATCCAGGGCGCGCCCGGCACCGGCAAGACCGCTGTCGGCCTGCACCGCGCGGCGTGGCTGCTGTACTCGTTCCGTGCCCGCCTCGATCGCGCCGGCGTCCTCGTCGTCGGCCCCAACGCGGCGTTCCTCGACCACATCTCCGCGGTGCTGCCGTCGCTCGGCGAGGCGCGCGTCGCGCACGCGACGATCGAGACGCTCCTCGACGGCAGCTACCGCGACGACACCCCGAAGAACCGACGCTGGCTCGTGCGCGGCGCGGACGAGGCGCAGGTCGCCGTCCTCAAGGGCGATGCGCGGTGGGCCGGCATCATCCACCGCGCGGTGTGGGCCCACGTCGGGCACCCCGACGAGGCGCTCGTCGTCCCCCGTGGCGCGCGACGCTGGCGGGTGCCCGCGTACGAGGTGGCCGAGATCGTCGCCGAACTCCGTTCGCGCGGCGTGCGATACGAGGCCGCGCGGGCGATGATGGCGCAGCGCCTCGCGCACAGCGTCATGCTGCAGCTCGAGGCCGCGGGCGACTCCCCCGACGATCGCGTCCAGGATTCCATCGCCCGCAGCGCGCCGGTGAAGGCGTACGTCAAGGCCCTGTGGCCGCAGCTCGACGCCGCCGGCGTCGTCCACCGCCTCCTGTCGGACGCCGACTTCCTGCACGAGTGCGCCGACGGCGACCTCGACCCGCACGAGGAAGCGAGCGCGGTGTGGGAGAAGCCGCCGCGCACCAAGGGGTCCGCCAAGTGGTCGCCGGCCGACCTCGCGCTGCTCGACGAGGCCGCCGACTGCATCGAACGCACGACCAGCCTCGGGCACGTCATCGTCGACGAGGCGCAGGACCTGTCGGCGATGCAGCTGCGCGGCGTCGGGCGCCGCTGCTCGACGGGCTCGGCGACGGTGCTCGGTGACGTCGCGCAGGCGACGACGCCGTGGGCACCGGGGTCATGGACTGCGACGATGACACACCTCGGCAAGAGCGACTTCCACCTCGAGGAGCTGCTGCAGGGCTTTCGCGTGCCCGCTGCCGTCATCGAATACGCCGCGCAGCTGCTGCCCGTCATCGCGCCCGGCCTCGCCGCACCGCAGTCCGTGCGCAGCAACCGCGGCGAACTCGACCTCGTCGAGACTGGCCCCGACGCGCTCGCGGCCGCCGTCACGGATGCGGTGCGCCATGCGACGACGACGCCCGGGTCGGTCGGCGTCATCGCCGTCCCCGGCGCGCTCGACGACATCGCGGAGGCACTGACACACGCCGGCATCGGCTTCGGGCGCCTCGGCGCGGATCACGGTGACGACGCCGACCATCAGATCGAGCTCGTGCCCGCGCAGGTCGCCAAGGGCCTCGAGTTCGACCGTGTCATCGTCGTCGAACCCGCCGACATCGCGGACGCCGAACCCGATGAGGCGACCGGCCTGCGGCGTCTCTACGTCGTGCTGACGCGCGCCGTCAGCGCCCTGAGTGTCGTCCACGCGCGCCCGATCCCGGCGCCGCTGACGTCGTGAGAGCGCACCCGATCATGGCGCGCTGATCGCGGCGAGAACGTTGAGTTTCGCGGCGCGCCGTGCCGGCCACCAGGCGGCGAGGACGCCGACGAGGGCAGCGAGCAGGAGGAAGAGCGCGAGCCGCAGCCACGGGATGACGAGCACGTCGACGCCCGAGTTCGCCTGCGTGCGCTGGAACAACACCCCGAAGATCGTGCCGAGCACGACACCGATGACGGCGCCGACGAGCGAGATCGTCACCGCCTCGAGGCGCACCATGGAGCGCAACTGCGAGCGGGCGAGGCCGACGGCGCGCAGCAGGCCGATCTCGCGGGTGCGTTCGATGACGGACAACGCGAGCGTGTTGATGATGCCGAGCACCGCGATGACGATGGCGAGACCGAGCAGGCCGTAGATGAGCACCAGCATCGTGTCGATCGGGGCTCGCTGCTCGGCGGCGTAGCCGGCTTGATCCTTGACCGTGACGGTCGGCAGATCGGCGACGACCGAGTCGAGCCCCTTCTTGACGTTCGCCGCATCCGCGCCGGGTCGGCGCAGCACGTAGAGGGTGTTGTCCTTCGTCGAGCCGCCCACCGTCTCGAACGTCGGCATGCTGACGACGTAGTCCGCCGCGCGCGGGCTCGCGTCACGGTCGAAGATGCCGATGACGGTGAGGCGCTTGACGTTCGCCCTGCCGATCGTCAGGCGCGTCACGTCTCCGACCGTGATGCCGTACGCCTTCGCCTTCTCCGACGAGATGAGCACGGAGCGATCGTCGAGGGCGTCCTTGCCGGAGTTGAGTTCGACGGGTGCGACCTGACGGAACGTGGCGGCGTCGACGCCTTCGATCGTCGCGGGCGCATCGTTGAACGTGCCGTCACCGAGACGCAGGCGCGAGACGGTCTGTACGCCGTCGACGCTGCGCATCCGCGTCGCGATGGAGGCGGAGATCGGCTCGGAGAACTGCCCGCTGACGACGTAGTCGCCGCGGAAGTTCTTCGCGATGAGCGCATCGACGCTGCCCGAGGCGGACGCGCCGAACACCGTCATCATCGACACGAGCGCCATGCCGATCATGAGGGCCGACGCGGTCGCCGCGGTGCGGCGCGGGTTGCGCAGGCTGTTCTCGGCCGCGAGCTGTGCGACGATTCCCGAGCGCGGGCGCGCCACGGCGGCGATCGCACGCACGACGGGACGCGCGAGCACCGGCGTCGCCGAGATCGTGCCGAACAGCATGAGCACCATGCCTGCGACGAACACCCAGATCGAGGTGTCGGCCGCGAGCTTCCAGGCGGCCAGGGCTGCACCGACGACGAAGACGAGGGCGCCGACGACGGCGCGGCGGCGCACCGTCTGCTCGGGTTCGACCTGGTCGTCGCGCATCGCCGCGATCGGTGAGATGCGCGAGGCTCGCCGCGCCGGCAGCCAGGCGGCGAGCGCCGTCACGCCGAGCCCGACGAGCAGCGACACCGCCACTGTGCGCGGTTCGAGGACGAGCCCACCGGTGTCGATGTCGGCGCCCAGCGCTGAGAGCAGCGCCGAGATGCCCTTCGCAAGCAGCACGCCGACCCCGATGCCGACGAGTGAACCCACGAGGCCGACGACGAGCGCTTCGACGAGCACGCTGGCGAGGACCTGGCGTGACGACGCGCCGAGTGCCCGCAGGAGCGCGAGTTCGCGGCTGCGTTGCGCGACGAGGATGCCGAAGGTGTTGACGATGAGGAACGAGCCGACGAGCAGCGCGACGCCCGCGAACACGAGCAGGAACGTCGTGATGAACGACAGCGCCTTCTTGATGCCGCTCGCGGCCTCGTCGGAGGCCTGCTTGCCGGTGACCGCCTCGAAACCCTTCGGCACGAACGGTTTGATCTGCTCGACGACGGTGCTCTGCGACACCCCGGGGCGCGCCTGGACCCACAACGAGGTGTAGGCGTCCTTGCCGTCGAGGAACAACTGCTGCGCAGTCTTCGTGTCGACGACCGCGAGCGTCGAGCCCACCATCGAGCCGTTCGCGTAGCTCGCGTACCCGACGAGCCGGCCGGACCAGCGCGGCGTCTGGCCCGAAGTCAGGATGCTGACGGTGTCGCCCAGGTGGTAGCCGCCGCGTTCGGCTGTCTTCGCATCGAGCGCGATCTCCCTCGCCGACGTCGGTGCCCGCCCCTGCGTGATGTGCAGCCCGGGCACGCCGTCGGCGGCGCGTGCGTCGTGGTAGTTCACCCCGAACGCGGGCGCCCCCTGGCCGCCGATGACCTTGCCGTTCTTCGCGAGGACGGTGGCGCTCATCGACGAGACGACGCCGTCGACCTGCGCGACGCCCTTGGCCGAGCGCGCCTTGGCGAGGACGTCGGGGCCGATCGTGCGCGTGTCGCCGCCGCGCGAGTGCTGCGAGGCGTCCTGGGTGGCACGCACGGTGGCGTCGCCGACGGTGCCGTTCATGATGCCGCTGAACGCGCGGTTGAGGGAGTCGGTGAACATGAGCGAGCCGGCGACGAACGCGACGCCGAGCACGATCGCGAACGTGCTCATGAGCAGGCGCAGCTTGCGCGCCCAGACGGCCTTGAGCGAGGTGGTGAGCACGTCAGCGCCTCGCGGCGGCGTCGAACGCCTTCATGCGATCGAGGACGCGCTCGGACGTCGGCTCACGCATCTCGTCGACGACGCGTCCGTCCGCGAGGAAGACGACGCGGTCGGTGAAGCCCGCGGCGACGGGGTCGTGCGTCACCATGACGATGGTCTGGCCGAGTCGGTCGACGCTGCGGCGCAGGAACGACAGCACCTCTTCGCCCGAGCGGGAGTCGAGGTTGCCGGTCGGTTCGTCCGCGAAGATGATGTCGGGCTGCGTGACGAGCGCCCGGGCGCACGCGACGCGCTGCTGCTGGCCGCCGGACAGCTGGCTCGGACGGTGCCCGAGCCGTTCGCGCAGGCCGACGGCATCGATGACGTCGTCGAACAGCTCTTGATCGACCTTTCTGCCCGCGATCGAGGCGGGCAGCATGATGTTCTCGCGCGCCGTCAGCGTCGGCACGAGGTTGAACGATTGGAAGATGAAGCCGATGTGGTCGCGCCGCAGCCGCGTGAGGCGCTTGTCGTCGAGGGAGCTGACCTCGACGTCACCGATGAACACCCGCCCCGACGTCGGCGTCTCCAGCGCCGCGAGGCAGTGCATGAGCGTCGACTTGCCCGAGCCGCTCGGGCCCATGACGGCGGTGAACTCCCCTTCGAACAGCTCGAGGCTCACCCCGTCGAGGGCGAGCACCCGGGCGTCATCCTCGCCGTAGGCCATCGTCAGGCCGTCGGCCTCGGCTGCCACCACACGCTTCGTCATGATGCCAAGGTAGCTGTCCACTCCGACAACCGTCCCCCGGGCCGCGAGACAGGCTCGTTCATCCACAGCTGTGACGGCTGCGTGGCTCTGTGGACGGCCCGAAGCACGGGTGGGCGCCGTCGGCCTACCGTCGGAGGCAAGCGCCACGGGAGCAGCCCGCGCGCCCCACGAAAGGCACATCATGGCATCGCAGTACACCGTCGACTCCGACGCGATCTCCGCTCACGGCACCGACACCGCGACGCTCGTCACCGACCTCGAGACGTCTCTGACGAACCTCAACACGAAGCTGACGACGCTGCAGACGCAGTGGAAGGGTTCGGCGCAGACGAACTTCACCTCGCTCATGACGACGTGGAACACCGACATGAACAAGCTGAAGTCGACGCTCGACACGATCAGCTCGACGCTGCACCTCACGAGCAGCGAGTACTCGACGGCGGAGGACAACAACGTGCGCCGCTGGGTCACCGCCTGAGCGCGGCACCTGCCGGCCGTCGGGCCCGACGACGTGTCGGGCCCGACGGTTCGTCACAGCGCCGCGGCGAGCTCCGTGGCCTGCTTGATGGCGCGCTTCGCGTCGAGCTCTGCGGCGACGTCGGCACCGCCGATGACGGTGACCTTCGCCGGGTCGAGACCGAACGTGTCGGCCACCGACTCCTGACCCGCGCAGATGACGACGGTGTCGACGTCGAGCACGCGCTTGGTCGGCTCCTGGCCCTCGAACTTCGCCTTCGCTTCGGCGGGGACGCTCGCGTACTTCGCGTCGAGGGCCTTGAGCTGCGGCACCATCGTCAGGGGCAGGCCCGTCTTCTTCGACGCCTTCGTCAGCGGCCCGACGGCGCGCGGCGGCGTGGGCGTGATCGTCAGGTGCAGGCCGGCGTCGTCGACCTTGTCGTAGGTGGCGCCGCCGATGAACTCGACCTTCGAGTCCTTGAGCGTCTGGCGGTGCACCCAGCCGCTCGTCTTGCCCAGGCCCTTGCCGAGCGCGGTGTGCTTGCGCTGCACGAGGTAGACCTGGCGGCGCGGCTCCTCCGTGACCTTCTCGACGATGTTGCCGGGCACGTTCTCCGACTCGGTGACGCCCCAGCGCTCCATCCAGTGCTTGAGGTTCTCGTGCGGCTCGTGCAGCAGGTACTCGCTGACGTCGAAGCCGATGCCACCGGCACCGACGACGGCGACGCGCTCACCGGCGACCTTCTCACCGCGCAACAACTCGTCGTACATGACGACCTTCGCGTGGTCAATGCCCTCGATGGCGGGGCGACGCGGCGTCACGCCCGTGGCGAGGACGACGTGGTCGTAACCGTCGAGCGTTTCGGCGTCGGCACGTGTCGAGAGGCGGACGTCGACCTTCAACTCGTCCAGCCGCGTCATGAAGTAGCGCAGCGTCTCGGCGAACTCCTCCTTGCCGGGGATGTTCATCGCGAGACGGAACTGGCCGCCGAGGTGGTCGCGTGCCTCGAAGAGGGTGACGTCGTGGCCGCGCTCGGCGAGGTTCGTCGCGGCGGCGAGCCCGGCGGGGCCCGCGCCGACGACGGCGACGCGCTTGGCGCGCGGCTTCGGCACGGGCAGCAGGACGAGCTCGCCCTCGCGTCCGGCCTGCGGGTTGACGAGGCAGCTCACCTTCTTGCCGCTGAACGTGTGGTCGAGGCACGCCTGGTTGCACGCGATGCACGTGTTGATCAGGTCGGCGCGGCCCGCCTGCGCCTTCTTGACGAAGTCGGGGTCCGCGAGCAGCGGACGCGCCATCGAGACCATGTCCGCGAGACCGTCCGCGATGATCTGCTCGCCCACCTCGGGGGTGTTGATGCGGTTGCTCGCGATGACGGGGATGTCGACCTCGGCGCGCAGCTTGCCCGTCGCCCACGCGAACGCGGCGCGCGGCACCGACGTCACGATCGTCGGGATGCGCGCCTCGTGCCAGCCGATGCCGGAGTTGAACATCGACACGTCACCCTGCAGGTGCTGCGCGAGCGTCGCGATCTCCTCGAACGTCTGGGAGTTGTCGACGAGGTCGGCCACGGAGATGCGGTACAGGACGAGGAAGTCGTCGCCGGCGGCATCGCGGACGGCGCGCGCGATCTCGCGCGGCAGCGTCATGCGCTTCTCGGCGGAGCCACCGAAACGGTCGGTCCGGTCGTTCGTGCGGGCGGCGAGGAACTGGTTGATGAGGTAGCCCTCGGAGCCCATGATCTCGACGCCGTCGTAGCCGGCCTCCTTCGCGAGGCGCGCCGAGTTCGCGTAGTCGCGGATCGTCTTCTCGACGTCCTTCGTGCTCATCGCGCGCGTGCCGAACGGCGTGATCGGCGACTTCTTGTTCGACGCGCTCTTGCTCCAGGGCGTGTAGCCGTAGCGGCCCGCGTGCAGGATTTGCATGACGATGCGCCCGTCGTGCTCGTGGACGGCGTCGGTGACGAGCTTGTGCCGCCCGAGCTGCCGCTTCGCCGTCAGCATTGAACCCATCGGCCCGAGCTGGCCGGTGATGTTAGGCGCGAAACCACCCGTCACCATGAGCGCGACGCCGCCCTCCGCACGTGCCGCGAAGTAGCGCGCGAGCTGCGGGAAGTCCTTAGCCTTGTCCTCGAAGCCGGTGTGCATCGAGCCCATCATGACGCGGTTCTTCAGCGTGATGCCGCCGACGTCGAGGGGGCTGAGCAGGTGCTCGTAACTCATCGTGTTCTCCCGGGTGCTGGGGTGCGTTCGTTGTCGTGCGGTCTGTCTTTCACGCCATGCGGTCTGTCGTCCACGGCGACGCTCGCCGCGAGGTTCCCGTCGACGTCCACGTTCAGGTTTCCGTCCTCATCACCGTCCTCACCCCTGCGTGCAGGGGCACCCGGATGCACTTGCACGCAGGGGGTGGGCAGCGTCTCGCCGCTCAGCAGCGCCACCATCTCGTCGCACCACTCGAGCATGGCGCGTTCGGTGCGGATTCCCCCGCGCAGGACGGCGTAGGTCGGACGCTCCTCGTCGCTGAGGGATGACGGATCGGGGTAGTGCCTCGCGCAGTTGGCCTCGAAGTAGGCGAGCTGGGCGGCGTGCTCGTCGCGATGACGGCGGATGTCGGCGACGACGGCGTCTGCGTCGCCGAAGCGCATGCCGCGCACCTTGACGGCGAACTCGGAGCGCAGCGTCTCGCTCGGGGTGGGTGTGCGCGTCCACGCGAGTAGTTCCGCACGACCGGCCGGGGCGATCGTGTAGACGCGACGGTCGGGGCGACCCTCGCCCGCCTCGGTGCGGACCTCGACGAGGCCTTCGTCCGCCATCTTGGCGAGGACGCGGTAGATCTGCTGGTGCGTCGCGCTCCAGAAGAACCCGAGCGAACGGTCGAAGCGCCGCGTCAGGTCATACCCGCTCGCCTCGCGCTCGGCGAGGGACACGAGCAACGCATGCTGCAACGACATGCACTTAGTTTCATATGCGCAGATGCGCATGTCAACCGCCTCGATGTTGCCCCGCGATTCGAGGCGCGGCGCCCCGAATCCCGGGCAACATCGCGAGAGGAAGTGCTCCCTGGACGACAAAAGGCTGACGCCCGCCCGAGCATTCACTCAGGCGGGCGTCAGCCCGTGGAGGCGCGCTTTCTCAGAAGCCCATACCGCCCATGCCACCGTCCATGCCCGCCGCAGCGTCAGCGCCGGCGTTCTTCTCCGGCTTGTCAGCGATGACGGCCTCGGTCGTGAGGAACAGCGCCGCGATGGACGCAGCGTTCTCCAGCGCCGAACGCGTCACCTTCGCCGGGTCGATGATGCCCGAGGCGATCATGTCGACGTACTCACCGCTCGCAGCGTTCAGACCCTGACCGGCGGGAAGCGAGCGCACCTTCTCGACGATGACGCCCGGCTCGAGGCCCGCGTTCGTCGAGATCTGCTTGAGCGGAGCCTCGGCAGCGACGCGAACGATGTTCGCACCCGTCGCCTCGTCGCCCTCGAGAGCGGAGAAGGCCGACTCGGCGTCCTTCGTCGCCTGGATGAGCGCGACGCCACCACCGGCAACGATGCCCTCCTCGACGGCTGCCTTCGCGTTGCGCACAGCGTCCTCGATGCGGTGCTTGCGCTCCTTGAGCTCGACCTCCGTCGCGGCACCCGCCTTGATGACGGCGACGCCGCCGGCGAGCTTCGCGAGGCGCTCCTGCAGCTTCTCGCGGTCGTAGTCGGAGTCGGAGTTCTCGATCTCGGCGCGGATCTGCGCCACGCGGCCCTTGATCTGCTCGTCGTCGCCAGCACCTTCGACGATCGTCGTCTCATCCTTCGTCACGACGATCTTGCGGGCGCGGCCGAGCATGTCGAGCTCGGTCGACTCGAGCTTGAGGCCGACCTCCTCGGAGACGACCTGGCCGCCCGTGAGGATAGCGATGTCACCGAGCATCGCCTTGCGGCGGTCGCCGAAGCCGGGAGCCTTGACGGCGACGGCCTTGAACGTGCCGCGGATCTTGTTGACGACGAGCGTCGACAGGGCCTCGCCCTCGACGTCCTCGGCGATGATCGCGAGGGGCTTGCCGGACTGCATGACCTTCTCCAGGACGGGCAGCAGGTCCTTGATGTTCGAGATCTTCGAGTTGACGATGAGGATGTACGGGTCGTCGAGGACGGCCTCCATGCGCTCGGTGTCGGTGACGAAGTAGCCCGAGATGTAGCCCTTGTCGAAGCGCATGCCCTCGGTCAGCTCGAGGTCGAGGCCGAACGTGTTCGACTCCTCGACCGTGATGACGCCTTCCTTGCCGACCTTGTCCATCGCCTCGGCGATGAGCTCACCGATCTGCGGGTCAGCGGCGGAGATGGACGCGGTCGCAGCGATCTGCTCCTTCGTCTCGATCTCCTGGGCGTGCTCGAGCAGCTGCTTGCTGACGGCGTCGACGGCCGTCTGGATGCCGCGCTTCAGCGCCATCGGGTTCGCGCCGGCCGCGACGTTGCGCAGACCCTCGCGCACCATCGCCTGGGCGAGGACGGTGGCCGTCGTCGTGCCGTCACCGGCGACGTCGTCGGTCTTCTTCGCAACTTCCTTGACGAGCTCGGCGCCGATCTTCTCGTACGGGTCCTCGAGCTCGATCTCCTTGGCGATCGAGACACCGTCGTTGGTGATCGTGGGGGCGCCCCACTTCTTCTCCAGCACGACGTTGCGGCCCTTGGGGCCGAGGGTCACCTTCACGGCGTCGGCGAGCGTGTTCATGCCGCGCTCGAGGCCGCGACGGGCCTCCTCGTCGAAAGCAATGGTCTTGGCCATGGCTGTGGTTCCTCCACGTGACGTTCGGATCGACCACATCAGCGCCCGCGACGGACGGGCCCGATCACGCGCCGGTCATGTCGGCGCGCCCCGAACCCTCACTGCTGCAGTCAGGCTTTTGTCACTCTCACGATCAGAGTGCTAACCCCATGATTAGCACTCGCCCCCACCGAGTGCAAACCCTCCGCGCACGCACCCGCGTGTTGTTCGCTCATAGCGGCACCCCGACGTCTGTCGTGCGGCTGCCAAGATGGGCTGCGGCGCCACGAGAGCGGCGACATGCGGGGACGTGGCGGCGCGCTGAGCCGCGGTTCAGACGGTGCGTCGACGCCCCGCGCGGCGTCGCTGGATCCGCTTGACGAGCAACGGATCCGCGGCGAGCGCCGCCTCGGTGTCGGCGAGCTTGTTGAGCTGCTGGTAGTACTGCGTGCTCGTCAGCCCGAAGCGCTCCTTGATCGCCGCTTCCTTGGCGCCGGGCAGCTTCCACCACTCGCGTTCGAAGGCGAGCATCGCACGGTCGCGCTCGCTCAGCCCGGGCGCGTCGGCGTCACCGGGCACGTGGGCACCCGCGGGGGTCTCGATCATGGCCATCCGCTCAGGATACGAGGCCGCCCGGCCCGTTCCAACCGCGCTCGGGGCGGGTTGTCAGACCCGCGCGATAGGTTGGACACATGCCTCGTCCGTACGACGAACTCGTCCACCCGAGCTGGGTCGAACCCCTCGCGCCCGCCGCCGAGCACATCGCCGCCGCGGGGGCGTTCCTGCGTGACGAGGTGGCCGCGGGGCGCGGCTACCTGCCTGCGGGCGACGCCGTGCTGCGCGCGTTCACGCAGCCGTTCGACGAGGTGCGCGTCCTCGTCGTCGGCCAGGATCCGTACCCGACGCCCGGGCACCCGATCGGCCTGAGCTTCGCCGTCGCACCCGACGTGCGGCCCATCCCCCGCAGCCTCGCGAACATCTACACCGAACTGCACGACGACCTCGATATCACCCCACCCGAGCACGGTGACCTGTCGGCGTGGACCGATCAGGGGGTGCTGCTGCTCAACCGCGTCCTGACGGTGCAGCCCGGCAAGCCGGCGAGCCATCGCGGCAAGGGCTGGGAGCACGTCACCGCGACGGCGATCAACGCGCTCGTCGAGCGCGAGCAGCCCCTCGTCGCCATCCTGTGGGGGCGCGACGCGCGCTCACTCGCGCCGCACCTCGGCGACACGCCGACCGTCGAGTCGGCCCACCCCTCACCGTTGTCGGCCCGCGGCGGCTTCTTCGGCAGCAAGCCGTTCAGCCGCACCAACGCCCTGCTCGAAGAACTCGGCACGCACACGATCGATTGGCGCATCCCGTGACAGACACGACCCCCGACACCCGTACCGCCGAAGAGGCGCCCGCGGCCCGCAGCGGCCACGAGCGGACGTGGCGGCGCTACGTCGCCATCGGTGACTCCTTCACCGAGGGCATGAGCGACCCCGACCCGCGTCAGGACGACGCCTACCTCGGCTGGGCCGACCGGCTCGCCGTCGACCTCGCTCAGGTCGCCGACGGCGCGGGGCACGCATTTGAGTACGCGAACCTCGCGATCCGGGGCAAGCTGCTCGCCGACGTCGTCGGCCCGCAGCTCGACGCCGCGCTCGCGATGCAGCCCGACCTCGTCAGCATGGTCGGCGGCGGCAACAACATCATGCGCCCGAACGTCGACCTCGACGACGTTGCCGATCAGCTCGAGGCCGCCGTCGTCCGCCTCAAGGACGCCGGAGCCGACGTCATGCTCGCGACGATGGTCAACCCCACGGGTTCGAAGATCATGACCCGCTTGCGACCGCGCATCAGCTGGCACATCGCGAACCTGTGGGGCATCGCGCAGCGACACGACTGCTACGTGCTCGACGTGTGGGGCATGCGTGCACTGCGGGACATGCGCATGTGGGGTGCCGACCGCCTGCACCTGTCCCCCGAGGGCCACCGCCGTGTCGCGCAGCAGGCGGCGTGGACGCTGGGCCTGCCGACCGAGGGCGACTGGCTCGACCTGCTCCCGCCGCTCGAACCGAAGCCAGCCCGTCAGCGCCTGGCGGAGAACGCCGAGTGGTCGAAGGAATACTTCGGCCCGTGGATCGAACGCCGCCTGCGCGGCACGAGCTCGGGTGACGGGCGTGAGGCGAAACGCCCCCACCCGATGCCGATCGACCCGAGCGTCGCCGCCGAGCTGTTCCGACGGGCCTGACCACCCCGGCGTCCTCGCCCCGAGAACCGATCCGATCAGCCGACCGAGAGACAGAAGGCCACGAGGATGAATCGTTCCCTCACGACGGCGACCGCCGCCACCGCATCCGCCGCCGTGCTGGGTCTGTCCGGCTGCGGCGGGTCGAGCAGCACGAACTCGTCGGGCTCGAACGCCGCCGGCAGCTCCTCGGCCACGGCGAGCTCGAGCAAGACCATCACCGTCCTCGCCGCGGCCTCGCTCACCGAGAGCTTCACCAAGCTCGCCGAGGACTTCGAGAAGAACCACCCCGGCGTCGAGATCAAGATGAGCTTCGCAGGCAGCCAGGACATCGTGCGCCAACTCAAGGGTGGTGCACCGGCCGACGTCGTCGCCATGGCCGACACGACGACGCCCAAGACGATGCCGGCCGACATCACGCAGGGCAAGACCTGGACCGACTTCGCGACGAACGAACTCGAGATCGCGACGCCCAAGGGCAACCCGGGCCACGTCACCGACCTCGCGAGCCTCGCGAAGGTCAGCACCGTGCTGTGCGCCAAGACCGTGCCGTGCGGGCGCGCCGCCGACAAGGCGCTGGCGAAGGCGAACGTCCACGCGCACGTCGTCAGTTACGAGCAGAACGTCAAGTCGACGCTCGCGAAGGTCTCCTCCGGTGACGCGGACGCCGCGGTCGTGTACCGCACGGACGTCAAGGCCGCCGGTGACAAGGTGACGGGCGTCGATATCGCGTCCGGCTCGAACGTCAAGACGACGCTGCCGATCGCGACGTGGAGCAACAACGAGTACGCCAAGCAGTTCGTGCAGCTCATCACCGGCGCCGAGGGCCGCAAGGTGCTGAGCGACGCCGGGTTCGGCTCGCCGAGCTGACGTGAGCGCCCCCAGCGCCAGCAGAACGAGCCCCACCCGCCGCGCCCCCGATGCCGGCGGTGTGGTGCTCGGGGTGTTCGCAGCGGTCGCGGTCGCGTTCGTCGTCGTCCCGCTCGTTGCGCTGCTGCTGGAGGTGCGCTGGTCGCACTTCGCCGCCGACCTGCAGACCGCCGGCACACGCGAAGCTCTCCTGCTGTCGCTTCGCACCACGACGACGACGGCAGCCCTGTCCGCACTGTTCGGCACCCCTCTCGCCTGGTGGCTCTCACGCCTGCGGGGGCGTGCCGCCGCGTGGCTGCGGGCGCTCGTCACGGTCCCCCTCGTGCTGCCGCCCGTCGTCGCCGGTGTCGCCCTGCTCGACGCGTGGGGGCGCGGCGGCCTCATCGGCACGGTGCTGCAGGACAGCTTCGGCACGTCGCTGCCCTACTCGTGGGTGCGCGTCGTGCTGGCCGAGACGTTCGTCGCGATGCCGTTCTTCGTCGTCGCCGCCGAAGGCGCGTTCCGCGGCATCGACGCTCGGTGGGCGCGCACCGCCACCGTGCTCGGCGCGAGCCGCTGGTACACGCTGCGCCGCGTCCTCATCCCGATGGCGGCGCCCGGCCTGCTCGCGGGGTTGACGCTCTCCTGGGCACGCGCTCTCGGTGAGTTCGGTGCGACGATGACCTTCGCCGGCAGCTTCCCCGGCACGACCCAGACGGGCCCCCTCGCGGTGTATCAGGCGCTCGACATCAGTCAGGACGCCGCCACCGCCCTCGCGGCCCTCATGCTCGGCATCTGCCTCGTCGTGCTCGCCTTGCTGCGCGGACGCTGGAGCGGTGTGCGATGAACCCGTCTTTCTCGCCCGAACCGCCTGAGACGCCCGAACCGGAGGGGTTGAGCTTCGCCGGCACGATGCGGCGCGGCTCGTTCGAGCTCGAGGCCGCGTTCACGTGCGCTCCGGGCGAGGTGCTCGGGGTGCTCGGCCCCAACGGCAGCGGCAAGTCGACGCTCGTGGCCGGCATCAGCGGCCTCGAACATCTCACGAGCGGTGAGCTGCGCGTCGGGGAAGCCTGTTGGGACGACGGGCGCGGTCACGCCGTGCCCCCCGGCCGCCGTCAGGTGGGTCTCATGACCGCGGCGGGCGACATCTTCGGCCATCTCGACGCCCTCGAGAACGTCGCGTTCGGGCTGCGGGCGCGGGGCGTATCGCGCTCCGCCGCGCGCCGTCGTGCGCGGCAGGAGCTCGAGCAGGTGGGCATCGCCGACCTCGCGAGCCGCCGTCCGCACGAGTTGTCGTCAGGCCAGGCACAACGCGTCGCTCTGGCCCGTGCACTGGCCCTCGCCCCTCGGGTGCTGCTGCTCGACGAGCCGCTCTCGGCCATCGACCAGAGCGGCCGCGACGAGTTGCGCGCGCTGCTCGGCGAGCGCCTCGCGCGCACCGACGCCGTCACCCTGCTCGTCACCCACGACCCGCTGGAGGCACTGACGCTCGCCGACCGGCTGCTGTTCCTCGAAGCCGGGCGCGTGACGCAGCTCGCCCCGCCGCAGGAGGTCGTGCGCTATCCGCGCACGGCGTTCGCCGCCCGCGTCGTCGGCCTCAACCTGTGGCGAGGGACGAGCGACGGTCGCGCCATCACGACACCGGGTGGCGCCCGCATCATGGCCGCCGACGTGCCGCCGTCGGGCGAGCGGGCGTTCGCGGCCTTCGCGCCGACCGCGGTCTCGCTGTGGCGCGAGGTGCCCGCCGGATCGCCTCGCAACACCTGGCCGCTCGTCGTGCAGCAGATCGAGCACACCGGGACGTCGGCCCGCGTGCACCTGCGGGGTGACGCAGGCGTCGCGGCCGATCTCGTGGCCGACGTGACGCTCGAGGCCGTCACCGAACTCGGCCTGCACCGCGGCTCGCACGTCGCAGCGAGCGTCAAGGCCACCGACGTCACGCTGTACCGCTGACCCCTCAGCGCGCGAGCTCCTCCTGCCCTCCTGCACCATCGCGACGGCCTCGCCCGACCCTGTTGCGCCCAGATGCACCCGGGTGCTCTTGCACGCAGGTGCATCTGGGCGCACGGAGGCGGGGCCGCCGCGTCGTCGGAGCGACACGACGAGCCAGGCGCCGCGGGAACGAGGGTGACCCACCCCACATTTCATTCGCACCGCTCGTTAGAGTGCGTCACATGAAGATCACGCAGCACACCGTCGCTCTCATCTCCGGTGCCGGCTCGGGCCTCGGCGAGGCCACCGCCCGCCGCCTGCACGCCGACGGCGCGGCCGTCGTCATCGCCGACCTACCGAGTTCGAACGGCCAGGCCGTCGCCGACGACCTGGGCGAGCGCGCCCTGTTCGTCCCCACCGACGTGCGCGACGAGGAGCAGGTGCGCCAGGGCGTCAACGCCGCCGCCGAACTCGGTGAGCTGCGCATCGCCGTCGCCTGCGCCGGGGTCGGCACCCCGGGGCGCGTGCTCGGCAAGAACGGCGTCCACGCGCTCGAGAAGTACCGCACCGTCATCGACATCAACCTCGTCGGCACCTTCAACCTGCTGCGTCTGGCCGCCGAGGCGATGGTCGCGAACGAGCCCTCCCCCACCGACGACGGCGCACCGGACGCGCACGGTGACCGCGGCGTCATCGTCATGACGGCCAGCGCCGCCGCCTACGACGGCCAGATCGGTCAGGCGGCCTACGCCTCGAGCAAGGGCGGCATCGTCGGGCTGACGCTCCCCGCCGCGCGCGACCTCGCCGACAGCCACATCCGCGTCATGACGATCGCGCCCGGCACGATGGAGACGCCGATGCTCGCGGGGCTGCCGGAAGCGGCGCGCGAATCGCTCGGCAAGGTCGTGCCGCACCCCTCGCGCCTCGGCCGCCCGAGCGAGTACGCGGCACTCGTCGAGCACATCGTCGCGAACCCGCTGCTCAACGGTGAGGTCATTCGTCTCGACGGTGCGCTGCGTATGCCGCCGAAGTGAACCCCGGGTCCTCGTCCCAGATCTTCACCTCGGCCCCGCGCAGCAGGTTGACGTACAGAAGACCGAAACAGAAGAGTGCGATGCCACCGACGACGTCGAGGACGAAGTGGTTGCCCGTCGCCATGACGTCCCAGTACGTGACGAGCGGGTAGAGCCAGGCGGCGCGGGCCCACACGGGCCGGCGCCGCTTCCACGTGTCGTACACGACGTAGGCGACCCAGGTGGACCAGGCGCAGTGCAGGCTCGGCATCGCGGCGTACAGGTTGGCCGATTGCGACGGGTCACGCGCGAGGCGACCGCCCATGATGTTGTAGACGGCGTTGACGTCGATCATGCCGTCGACGGCGAACCGGGGCGGGGCCATCGGCAGCAACCAGAACACGAGCAGGCTGGGCAGCGTCATCGCGATGAGCAACCGTCTGAGGCGCCGGAACCCGTCCGGGTTCATCCACCAGGCCCACGCGAGCGCGATGGGCACCGTCGCGAGCACCATGCCGTAGTAGTACCCGGCGCCCTGCGCGAGGACGGGCACCTCGGCGAGCGATGAGTTGAGCCATCGTTCGATGTCGATGCGCAGCCACTGCTCCAGGTCGAACAGGCGGTGCGCATGCCGGACCGACTCGTCGTGCTCTCCGCGGATGTGCTCCTGCGCGAACGTGAAGTACTGGAAGAACATCCAGAACAGGAACAACTCGATGAGTAGCGCTGGGCGGCCACCGAGCGGGCGCACGAGCGCCCTCACGAAGCGGGGCGGCGGCTCGGTGGTGCTCAGCGAGAAGTCGTCACGCGACGGCGTCAGGTCGCGCATCGAACGCTCGGCAGGCGTGAGGGAGTCGGGCATGCCACTCCTCACCTCGTCGCGGCCGTCGAACAAAACACGTCAGTGTATCCCCGCGCACTCGGGCAGGCCGAGCCTCGGGGGCGGGCCCGCTCAGTGGCGGTCGATCAGGACGTACGACGCCGCCGCCGACAGTGCCGCCACCCCGACGACGGACGGCCACGCGCCGATCTTCTTCGCGAGCGGGTGCGAGGCGCCGAACCCGCCGACGTACACGGCGGTCAGCGCCGCCGTCTGGGCCGCGCCGCCCTTGGCGAGCCACGTGCGGCCCGCGTACCCACCGGCGAGCGCAAGCACGACACCCCCGAGCGGACGGATGCCCGTCTCACGGGCGGTGAGGTAACCGCCGAGGAGACCGAGGGCGGCGACGGGTGCGGTTTCGACGTCTGCTGCAGGCTTGAGATTCATGCCCTCATCGTAGGTCGTCGCCCGACGGGACGGGCATCGCGACCCGCCTCGTATAAGATCACAGGGCTGCCGATACCGGCAGTGTGCTGGAGTGGCGCAATCGGTAGCGCACCTGTCTTGTAAACAGGTGGTTGTGGGTTCAAGTCCCATCTCCAGCTCTCACCGCCCGCCTGCCCGGCCAGGGCACACGACGAGGGCCCCACCGCTTCGAAGCGGTGGGGCCCTCGTCGTCGATCAGGCGATCAGACGCGCGATCAGTGGTTGTTCAGGTGCGCCTGCAGGGCGCGGACGGTGCGGGCGTTGAGGTACGTCGCGCCGTCCTGGGAGATGCCGAGCTTCGACTGCAGCGCGGCGACCGTGCGGGGGCCGATGATGCCGTCGGGCGTCGTGCCGACCGTGCGCTGGAGGGCCATCTTCGTCTGCGGGCCGACGATGCCGTCACGGTACGTGCCGACCCAGGCCTGCAGCGAGCGAGCGGTCTGGCGACCGAGGATGCCGTCGACGGCGAGCTTGCCGGACGTCGCGGCGGGAGCCTTGACGGCAGAACGAGCGGTGGAACGCGACACCTGCGTGTTCGCGGCCGCAGCGGCAGGAGCCGCAGCGGTGCTGCCACCGTTGGCGCGGGTCAGGCCACCGCGCACGGAGCACACGGGCCAGGCGCCGGGGCCCTGGACGGCGAGGGTCTTCTGGGCGATCGCGATCTGCTGCTCGCGCGTGGCGAGGTCGGCGCGAGCGGCGTACTGCGTGCCACCGAAGCCGGCCCACGTCTGCTGCGTGAACTGCAGGCCGCCGTAGAAGCCGTTGCCCGTGTTGATGTGCCAGTTGCCGCCCGCTTCACAGGCGGCGACGCGGTCCCAGACCGAACCGGCCGGTGCGGCCGAGGCGGTGGTGGCGCTCGTGACGCCGGCGCCGACGGTGGCGGCACCGACGAGGGCGACGCCCGCAGCCTTGCGACCCATGGTCGAGTCGGAGGGAGCGGAGTGCTTCGGGGTGTAACCCATGGAGGTGTTTCCTTTCCTGACGACGCCGGTGAGGTGAGCTGTCGGGTTCGAGCGGTCAGGTGCTCGGCCGGTTCGGGACCGGCTTCACCCCAAGGCACTCAACGAGTGCCACGAGTGGGTCCCCCACCCTCGTCTGCGGTTCGCACGGTGCGAATGAAGCGGCGCCCGACGAGGTTTGGCGTTGGCGCTGCCCGCGAATTCTTGGTGTGTTGAGTTGTGAGCCGCTTGGGCGACACTCACGACATCGCCACAGCGAGGAGAACGTTACGCGACCTACGTCACAAAATGTGAATCACCGCGGCCCCCGCCGTCGCCGCGCGCGAGAACACCCCGCCCGTCAGCGGCGACGAGCCCTGCGGCGCTGCACGATCGGGCGGTCGAAAGGCGCCGACAGCACGTCCCCGAGAAGCGCCCCCGTGCTCAGCGCGAGGGCGATCCCGACGGCGCCGAGCATCGTCGTCACCCCGACCCCGGACTGCGCCACGCGCGTCGCTCCGAGCAGTGAACCCGACACGGACTCGTACATGCCGCGGAAGATGCGCAGGCCGGGCAGCATCGGCGAGACCGCGGGCATGACGAGCACGAGCGCGGGGGCGCCCAGGCGCAGCGCGAGCAGTCGCGCGCAGAACCCTACGGCCGTCGCGGCCATCGCGGTCGCCGTCGTCGCGCCGAGGCCGATGGAGCTGACGAGGAACGTCACGCCGCCCACGCCCAGGGCGCCCATGACAGCCGTCGGCACGAGCATCCGGACACGCGAACGCATCGTCACGGCCGAGCAGACCGCACCGAGCGCACCGCAGGCAACCTGGAGCAGAAAAGTCGTCGACGGCGAGTCGTAACGCAGCACCCCGGGCGACTGGAGCCCGAGGTCGAGGGCGTTGTCGAGACTCAGCGTCAAGGACAACCCCGCACCGACGCCGACCGTGATGCCCGCGCAGGCGAGGATCACCGTCAACACGCGTCCGGAGGCGGTGACCGGATAGCCGGTGACGGCGTCCTCGACCGCGGACGCCATCTGACGACCGGGCAGCAGCGCGACGATGCCGCCCGAGATCGCGTACGCGAAGTCGGCCATCGTCATCGAGCCGGGCAGGTGGGTGGCGACGAACTCGCCGACGAGATGACTCTGGTGCGACATGTACGCGAGCCACGCGAGCATCGTCGAGGCGAGTCCGCCGGCGGCCGCCGAGTAGAAGCTCGGCACCCCCAGGTTGCTCAGCACGCGCCCGATGCGGTCGACGATGATCGCCGACACGAACGCGACGGCGACGGCCATCCAGCTACCACCGAGGATCGTCGCGACCGACGCGGCGAGACCACCGAACGCGACCGAGACGAGCCATCGCGGGTACAGCCGCGGCATCCGCTGGATGCGCCGCAACTGCCTCGTCGCCTCGTCGAGATCCATGCCGCCCGCGACGAGGCGCTCGACGAACTGGTGCACGGCCGTCAGTCGGGAGAAGTCACGCGTCGACGAACGGGCGACGCGCAGCATCGTCAGCGGCGGATGGCCTGGATGCGGTGACGGCGTCTGCAGCAGCAGCGCCTGGTTCGTGATGTCGACCTCGAGGCGGCGCAGCCCCGCCGATGCGGCGACGGCGACGACGCTCGACTCGACGTCACGCGTGCTCGCCCCGCAGCGCAGCAACAACTCCCCCACGCGCACGGCGATGTCGAGCGCCTTGTACTGGGCCGAGTCGTCGCTGACTCCCGCGAGGACGTTCGGGTCGCGGTAGGGAGTGTTCTTCAGCGCATCGGCGATGGGCAGCGGCTCGGTGACCGGTTCGCTGCGCAGGAACCGCATCCGCGGCGCCAGGACCGGCTGCGTGTTCTCCGAGATCGGGTTGGGCCCCGT
Source organism: Dermacoccus sp. UBA1591 (assembly GCF_002322065.1). Classification (NCBI taxonomy): domain Bacteria; kingdom Bacillati; phylum Actinomycetota; class Actinomycetes; order Micrococcales; family Dermacoccaceae; genus Dermacoccus; species Dermacoccus sp. UBA1591. Next base: position 37,403 of record NZ_DCNR01000003.1, read on the forward strand.
CGTGCCGTGCTCTCGTCCGTACTGACCCATTCCCTGATCCTAGGGCGCCGAACGTGACGATCCCTCGGCGCGCGCTGTGAACGCGCTGTGGTGCATCGACTCAGCGCTGCACGCTCGGCGCGTACCGCGCCAGCGGGTCGTCGATGCCGCCCGTCAACGGGAACCACGAGATGTCGCCCTGCTGCAGGAACGAGCCGACCAGCATGAACAAGCCGAGGCCGACGGCGATGCCCGCGACGATGCGCGTCGCGTTCTGCGGCACGAGGCCGCGCACGAGCGAGCGCGAACCGCGTCGGTAGCCGACCGAACCGGCGCCTCGCCACAGCGCCAGTTGCGCGGCGCCCGCGCCGAGCACGAGCGGCAGCGCCCACCACACGCGCGGCACGCAGCCGCGCACGGCCACCCAACCGATGCCGACGAGCGCCGCGACGCAGGCGAAGACGACTGTCGGCAGGATGAGGGCGAACAGCGTCGACAGCGTCGCGCGCAAGGCGTGCCACGGCGCACTCGCGACGGCGACGGCGCCGTCGCTGCGTCGTCGTCCGGCCTCGTAGCGTCGCAGGACGGTCTGGGTGATCGTGGAGTCGCTGAAGCGCGCGGCGAGGTTCCACACGACGAGCAGCACGAGCCCGACGACGGGCACGAGCGCCGTCACGCCCAACCACAGGACGAAGATCGCCTGCAGCGTTCCCGATCGATGCGGCAGGTTGATGCGCGGGTCGTGCTCGCCCGGGCGCGACTGCGGTTTCGGCGCGAACGGAACGGGCGCGGAGCCGTATGGGCTCGGGTTGGCATACCCCTGGGCGCCCTGACGCACCGGGGCCCCCTGCTGAGCGCGTTCGGCGTCCGTTGGCCCCGCACTCAGCGGCGGCGGCGACGTCACCGGCGCGACGCGCGTGGCGTCCGGGCGGCCGAGCACAGCCGTCGCGTCGGGGCGGGGTTGCTGCGATTCGGGGCGAGTCACGCGCGGCTCTGCCGCGCGTCGCACCGGGACGTACGTCGTCGGTTCGCCGCGCGCGTACCGCTCCATCTGTTCGATGACCTGCCGGGCCGACGGTCGCTCCTGCGGCACCGGGCTGAGCGCGGCGGCGAGCAGCGGCCGCAGCCGCGCGTCGACGCCGCCGAGGTTGGCCTGACCACGCGTCACGCGGTCGAGCACCGCCGGCATCGGGCCGCGCCCGAACGGCGGCTCACCCTGCGCGGCGAAGGCGAGCGTCGCGGCCCAGCCCCACCAGTCGGTCGACGTCGACACGGGCGCACCCTCGACGAGCTCGGGCGAGAGGTAGCCGGGGGTGCCCATGACGAGGCCGGTCGACGTCAGGCGCGCGTCGTCGGCGATGTGGGCGATGCCGAAGTCGATGACGACGGGGCGCCCGTCGACCATGAGCACGTTGCCCGGCTTGAGGTCGCGGTGGACGACGCCGGCGTCATGGATGGCCTGGATGGCGACGGCCAGGTCGCGCCCGAGGCGCGCCAGCGCGTCGGGCTCGAACGGCCCGCGGCGCTTGACGACCTCGTCGAGGGGGATGCCGGGCACGTACTCGGTGGCGATGTACGGGCGCTCGCCGTACGGCTCCGCGGCGATGACGGCGGCGACGCCGGGTGTGTGGACGCGTTCCAGCGTCGCGACCTCCCGCGCGAGGCGGGTGCGCGCGTCGGGGTCGTAGGCGATGTGCGGGCGCAGCACCTTGACGGCGACCTCCCGCCCGTCCGAGCTTCGGGTGTCGAGCGCGCGGTAGACGACGCCCATGCCGCCCTCGCCGATCTTGTCGAGGATGCGGAAGTGGCCGACGACGTCCCCACCGTCGGCCGGGGTGGCCGCGTGAGCGCCCGAGCCCTGCCGTGTCCGCGTGCCCTGCGGCGCCACCTGTGTCGCGTCGTCGTGACGCTCGGGCGTCGGCGACGGCGTCGGGTGGGTGCGCCGCGGCAGACGGTGTCCGGCGCGTGTCGGCTCAGGAGGCTCCGGGGACGTCATGGCTCCACGGTAGGCCGCGCACATGACAAAGTGCTGGATCGACGCGGCCCGGCACGCCCCCGCCGCCCGCGATAGGCTCGTGACGAAGACGCGAACGGCCCCGGCGCCCCGCCGAATTCGAGCGCACGCCGCACCTGTTCGTCCCGCGCACCGATGAGCGAAGGAACTTTCCGATGAGCGAGACCTACGACTTCGTCGTCGCGGCCAACCGGCTGCCCGTCGACCGCGTGACGACGCCGGACGGCGAGTCGCAGTGGCGCCGCTCCCCCGGCGGCCTCGTCACCGCGATGGACGCCGTCATGCGTGGGCGTGACGGCGCCTGGGTCGGCTGGGCGGGCGAGCCGGGTGAGGCGCCCGAACCGTTCGACGACGGCGGCATGCACCTGCACCCGGTCGCGCTGTCGGAGCAGGAGGTCGCCGACTACTACGAGGGCCACAGCAACGACACATTGTGGCCCGTCTACCACGACGTCATCATCACGCCGACGTTCCGTCGCAGCTGGCGTTCGGTGTATCGCCGCGTCAACCGTCGCTTCGCGAACGCCTGCGCCGAGGTCGCCGCGCAGGGCGCGACGGTGTGGGTGCACGACTATCAGCTGCAGCTCGTGCCGGAGATGCTGCGCGAGATGCGCCCCGACCTGCGCATCGGCTGGTTCAACCACATCCCCTTCCCCGCCGTCGAGCTGTTCGCGCAGCTGCCCGGGCGCGAGGAGATCCTCGAGGGGCTGCTCGGCGCCGACTTCCTGGGTTTCCAGCGCACCGAGGACGCGGGCAACTTCCTGCGCGCGGTGCGTCAGTACCTCGACCTCGACGTGACGGGCGACGTCGTCGACCTCGGCGAACGTCAGGTGCGCGCAGCCGCGGTGCCGATCTCGATCGACGTCGAGGGGCTGCGCGAGATCGTCGAGTCGGATTCGGTGCAGGCGCGGGCGCGTGAGATCCGCGAGCAGCTCGGCAACCCGGAGAAGATCCTGCTGGGCGTCGATCGCCTCGACTACACGAAGGGCATCCGTCACCGCCTCAAGGCGTTCGGCGAACTGCTCGCCGACGAGCGGCTCGACCCGAGCAAGCACAAACTCATCCAGGTCGCGACGCCGAGCCGCGAGCGCGTCAAGGCGTACATGGATCTGCGCGACCAGATCGAGCTGACGGTCGGGCGTATCAACGGTGACTTCTCGAGCATCGGCGCGACGGCGCTCACGTACCTGCACCGCTCGTTCGACCGCGAGGAGATGGCGGCGATGTTCGCGGCCGCCGACATCATGCTCGTCACGCCGCTGCGCGACGGCATGAATCTCGTCGCGAAGGAGTACGTGACGTGCTGCGCCGACGACGGGGCGCTCGTGTTGTCCGAGTTCACCGGCGCCGCGACGGAGCTGAGCGACGCCTACCTGTGCAACCCGCACGACATCGCGGGTCTCAAGCAGCAGATCATGAAGGCCGTCGACGCGCCGGCGCCCCAGCGTCGTCAGCGGATGGACTCGATGCGTGCCCTCGTGAGCGAGAACTCGGTGCAGCAGTGGGCGAAGAACTACCTCGCGAGCCTCGAGGCCGCCCCGAAGGCGCCGTCGACGCAGGCCGCATCGTGACCGCGACGCCGCTGCGGCCGCCGTCACGCGAGGAGCTGGGTGCTTTCGCGCGCCGCGGTGACGTGCTCGTCGCCTCCGACTTCGACGGGGTGCTCGCGCCGATCGTCCTCGACCCCGCGAGCGCCCGCCCGCAACCGGGCACGATCGAGGCACTCAGTGCGATGGCGGCGCTACCGGGCGTGAGCGTCGCACTCGCATCGGGTCGTGACCTCGCCACCCTGCGCGCGCTGACGGGGATCGACGAGTCCTCCCCCATTGTCCTCATCGGCAGCCACGGCGCAGAGATCTCGACCACCCTCGGCTCCGCCGCCTCGGGCGGCAGCGCGCTGAGCGACGTCGAGCGCGCCGCCCTCGACGGCGCCACCCACGCGCTCGAGACGATCGCCGAACGACTGCCCGCGACACGCGTCGAGTACAAGCCGGCCGGCGTCGTCCTGCACACCCGCGGCATGGACGAGGACGAGGCCGAGCGCGCGACCTGCGCGGCGCTCGCCGTCCCGCAGGATGTCCCGGGCGTCCACGCGATGCGCGGCAAGGCCGTCGTCGAACTGTCGGTGCTCGACGTGTCGAAGGGCGCGGCACTCGCGGCCCTCGCCGCCGAGCGCAACCTGCGTGCGACGTTCTACCTGGGCGACGACGTCACCGACGAGACGGTGTTCACGACGCTGCGCGCGGGAAGCGACATCGGCGTCAAGGTCGGCGACGGCGACACCGCCGCAGCGCACCGCGTCCCCGGCTGCACCGACGTCCCGCCGCTGCTCGACGCTCTGCTCGGCGCGCTGACGAAGGCGCGGCGCGACGCGCCACGAGACGACGCCGACGTCCGAGACGACGCCGACGCCGGTAAGGGCGCCGTCAGCGCACCGGAGGCGGGCCGGTAGAGGCGCGCACGACGAGGTCGGGCGCGAGCACCAGCTCACGGGCGCACGGCGCGGCCGCTGCGAGCCCACGGATCTGGTCGAGCAGCGTGTCGACGGCGCCGTCGGCGAGCGCGGGGACGTTCTGGCGCACCGTCGTCAGCGGCGGCGAGGTGTGCTCCGTCATCGCCGAGCCGTCGAAACCGACGACGGAGATCTCCCTCGGCACGTCCAAGCCCGCGTGACGCGCTCCGCGGATGACGCCGAGCGCCATGAGGTCCGAGCCGCAGATGATGCCGCTCGCGCCCCGCGCGGTGAGCTGCGTTCCCGCGAGTTCGCCGCCCTCGACGCTGAACCACGTGTGTTCGACGAGCGCCTCGAACCCGAACTCGGCCGCGGCGTCGCGGAACGCCGTCAGCTTGCGGATCGACGGGGTGTAGCGTGCCGGCCCGACGGCCAGACCGAGCCGGCGGTGCCCCAGACTCAGCAGGTGGCTGACGGCGAGGCGCACCGCGACGTGGTCGTCCGTCGACAACGACGTGACGGCGAGGTCGTCGCGGTGGCCGTTGACGAGGACGACGGGCAGGCCCTGCGCGACGAGTTCCTGATGGCGCGCGATCGACGCCGTCGTGTCGGCGTGGCGCCCCGAGACGTGGATGAGCCCGGCGATGCCGCGTTCCAGCAACATCGACAAGTACTCATCCTCCTGCACCCCACCGGCGCTCGTCGGGCACAGGACGGCGGTGTACCCCGCTGCCGCGAGCCGCGTCGTGACGGCCTGTGCGAGCGCGGGGAAGATCGGGTTGTCGAGTTCGGGCACGACGAGGCCGATGGCGCCAGCCCCCGCGCGGCGCAGACTCGCGGGGCGTTCGTAGCCGAGGACGTCGACGGCGGTGAGGACGCTGCGGCGCGTGGCCTCGGCGACGCCGGCCTTGTTGTTGAGCACGCGCGAGACGGTCGCCTGCGAGACCCCCGCAGCAGCAGCGATCTGCTGCAGGCGCGGCGGCGATTCGTCGCCGCCGCGCCTGAGCGCCGCGTCCTCGGTGGCGCTCACGCGCCCGCTCCCGTCGCGCCGCGACGGTAGGAGTTCACTTCACCGAGCCGGTGGTGAGACCACCGATGAGCTGCTTCTGGAAGGCCAGGTACAGCGCCATGATCGGGATCGAGCTGAGCAGCGCACCAGCCGAGAACTGGCCGAACAGGGCGTTGCGGTCGTTGCCGACCGTCATGCCGTAGAGGCCGACGCCGAGGGTCTGCTTGTCGACGTCGGTGAGGAAGATGCTCGCGAGCATGAACTCGCCGAACAGGCTGACGAACGACACCATGAACACCGTGACGAGGATCGGGCGCACGAGCGGCAGCGTCAGGCTGAAGAACACGCGGGCATGCGAGGCGCCGTCGACGAACGCGGCCTCGTCGAGTTCCTTCGGAACGGTGTCGAAGTAACCCTTGAGAAGCCACACGTTCGATCCCATCGCGCCGCCCAGATAGACGAGGATGAGCCCCCACGTGGTGTTGAGGCCGAACGCGGGCATCACCTCACCGATCTTCGAGAAGGTGATGTAGAGGCCGACGAACGCGAGCAGCGCCGGAAACATCTGCAGCAGCAGCAGCGCGAGCAGCATCGCCCGGCGGCCTCGGAAGCGCAGGCGCGAGAACGCGAACGCGGAGCACGCGCCGATGAAGACGCTGAACACCGAACCGACGAGCGCGATGAGCAGCGCGTTCTTGTACCAGGTGACGAACGGTCGCGCCTCGTTGCTGAACAGGTCGGAGAAGTTGTTGAGCGAGAAGCTCGTCGGCAGCAGCGTCGAAGAACTCAGCGTCCCCGCCTTGTTGAGTGCCGCCGAGAGCAGGAACAGGATCGGGAACAGCGCGAAGGCGAGCGCGCACAGCGCGAGCAGGTGGCGCCACCACACGCCGCCACCGAGGCGCGGCGCACGAGCATGCGTGCCACCGGGAGCAGCTTCGGGCACGCCGGTCACGGCTCCCGGTTCGGGCAGGCCGGCCGCAGGGGTGTTCATGGCAGACATCAGTTGACCTCCTCGAGGGCCTTGCTGCGCAGGAAGCCGGGGAAGCTCAGGAGCGCGACGATGATGAAGATGACGACGGCGACCGCGGATGCGAGACCGAAGTTCGGGTTCGTCCCGTCGATCGCGAGACGGTACGCGTAGGTGATGAGCAGGTCGGTCGAACCGATCTGGGCGCTGTCGCCGACGAACGGCCCGCCCTTGGTCAGCAGGTAGATGAGGCCGAAGTTGTTGAAGTTGAACGCGAACGACGCGATGAGCAGGGGGCCCACCGCGACGAGCAGCAGCGGCATCGTGATGGAGCGCAGCGTCCGGATCGGGCCGGCACCGTCGATGCGTGCGGCCTCCATGACGTCACCCGGGATCGACTGCAGCGCGCCTGTGCACACGACGAACATGTAGGGGAAGCCCAGCCACAGGTTGGTCAGCAGGATGGCGGCGCGCGCGGCCCACGGGTCGCCGAACCAGTCGATGTCGAGGCCGGTCAGGTTGTTGATGAGGCCGTAGTCCTGGTTGAACATCGACGCCCACACGAGCGCGGAGACGAACACGGGCACGGCGTACGGCAGGATGAGCAGGCTGCGGTAGATGGCGCGGCCCTTGATGCGCGGGTCGTTGAGCAGCAGCGCGAGCAGCATGCCGAGCACGAAGGTCGACAGCACCGACAGGATGGCGAACGCCATGTTCCACGCGAAGATGCCGAAGAACCCCTTGCGAATCGTGTCGTTCGTCACGAGGTCGGTGTAGTTCTTGAACCCGACGCCCTGCTTCCACCCGACCGGCAGCGGGCTCGCGGAGCCGGACTGCGGCACCCAGCGTGCATCCTTCTCGACATATACCGTGCCCGTGGCGGAGTCGGTGAGGGTGTTCTTCGCCTTGTCCCACTTCAGCGTCGGCGCGCCCTCGAACGCCTGCGAGACGCCACTGGCCTTGATGCCGTGGCCGTCACTCGTCGGCACCGCGAAGTTGGCGAGGTCCTTGCGCTTGTTCGCCTCGCCGAGCTTGAGGACGCGATAGCCCTCGGCCGACTTGAGGTGGCCGATGCCCATCTCCGTCTTGCCCGTGAGCGGCTGCAACCCCTTGGCGTCACCGACGAAGTGCTTGCCCTTCTCGTCGGTCAGCAGGAAGTGCAACGGCGCGGACGTCACATCCTGGCCGTCCTTGACGGCGATCGACAGCCCGTACGTCGGCGACCCCGCGACCTGCTGGACGGAGTAGGCGATGTCCTGCTTCGTCGCCTCCTCCTTGGAGACGAGGTGGCCCTGGCCGTAGTTCGTGAACGACGTCGCGGCCGTGTACACGATGGGCCACACCTGCAGCCCGAGCAGCAGGATCAGGCCCGGGAACAGATACTTCGCGGGCACGTTGCGGCGCGTGCCGTACACGACGAGCACGGCCATCGCGACGAACGCGACACCGACGACGGCGAGGCCGTACCCCTTGTCGGCCAGCTGCGTCGCGAGATAGATGCAGAGGATGACGGTGGCCGCGACGAGCGCCCACTTGAGGATCGGCGCCCACACGGGGCTCTTGGCTGGCGGCAGACCCGACGTCTGCTCGGGGGCGGCGAGGGTCGCCATGTCCTTCTCCATCGCTCGGGGAATTCGTTCACCGGTGCTCACCGCACCAGCCTGGGGCGTGAGGCGCCTCGCGGGCGCCGTCAGGCCTGTCGTGATGGGCGTCGTCGTCGACGCTCGACGCGCCGTGAGCCGGCGACCGACGTGGTCACCGGCTCACGGGTGCGACGTGGGTGGATCGTCAGCTGCCGGCCTTGATGGCGGCCTCGATCTCCTTCTGCGCCGCATTGAAGCGGGCGTCGGGGGCTGCCTTGCCGGAGATGACGTCGGCCATCGCCTGACCCATCGGGCCCCAGACGGCATTCATCGCGGGGATGTTCGGCATGAGCTTCGCGCCCTTGCCGGCCTCGGCCCACTTCGCGACGTCGGGGTTGGACTTGATGACCTCGTCGTACGCCGCCGTCAGTGCCGGCGGACGCTTGCCGACCTCGAACAGCGCCTTCTGCGCGGCGGCGGTGGTGAGGAAGGACGCGGTGAACGTCTGAGCGACGGTCGCATTCTTCGCCTTCGAGCTGACGTAGAACATCTGCACGCCGAGGAACGGCGTCATCTTTCCGCCACCGGCGACGGTGGGCAGCGAGGAGACCTCGTACTTGATGCCGGCCTTGTCGAACGTCGGCAGCGACCACGGGCCGGTGACGATGTACGGCGCCTTCTTGTCGGCGAACAGGGCATCAGCGTTGGTCTTGTCGACGTTGGTCGACAGCACCTTCTTCTTGCCGAGCTCGGCGAGCAGGTTGGCGCCCTTGAGGCTCTCGGGCGAGTTGACGAGCAGCTTGCTCGCGTCGTAGTCGCCGTTGGCCTTCGTGCCGAAGATGCCGCCGCCGAAGCCGGTGAGGAACGGGATGCCGTGGTAGGCGTCGCCCTGCTTGCCCATTTCGAGGGAGAGGACGTTCGTCGCCTTCTTCTCGTCGACGACCTTCTGACCGGTGGAGACGAGCTCATCGATCGTCTTCGGCGCGTCCTTGACCATGTCGGTGTTGCGCACGAGCGCCATGTTCTCGACGGCGTAGGGCACGCCGTAGGACTGGTTGTTGTACTTCGTCGCGGCGATGGCCTCCTTGTTGAAGCCGGAAGCGACGTTGGCGGGGATCTGCACGGGCGCGACGGAGCCGTTGGAGACGAGCTCACCCATCCAGTCGTGAGCGCCGACGATGACGTCCGGGGCCTGGCCCGCCTTGAAGGCCGTGCCGTAGTTGCCGCGCACGTCCGTCGAGACCTGGACGGAAACCTTGACGTCGTTCTCGTCCGCGAACTGCTTCGCGAGCTTGGAGACGACGGGGGCCGCGGTGCCGTCAGCCCAGATGACGAGGTCGGCGTTGGCGTCACGCTTCGGGTCCTTGGCGTTGACGTCACTGCCGGCGGCAGCACTGCCCGACGCCTTCGCGTCGCCGGACTTCGACGAAGCCGCAGAGGTGTCGCTCTTCGACGAGTCGGACGAGGACGAGCCGCCGCCGCACGCGGAGACGGAGAGGGCGAGGACGCCCGCGAATGCGACAGCCACACTGCGCTTGGTCATGAGTGCTCCGATTGTTCAGGGCCACACCTCGAGTGTGGCCTGCTTCACAGCATGCAGCGTGTACTCAGGGTCTGCAAAGTTTTTCACGGTCACGATTTGATCAAGGAGCGTTGATCGGGTGATAGGCAGGGCCGAGCGAGCATGCAGATCGACCCACCTACCCCTCGAGACGGGGTGCTCAGATGAGCGCTACTGAAACAAATGTGCAGAAGGGCTGGTCAAGAGCCACTCCCATCAGGCATGCTGTGTGCGGCGTCACATCCGTGCGCCGCCCGTTCACAACGGATCGTCCGGCACGTTCCTGCCGGTGAGCGCTAAGGAAAACCCCATGGCAACCGTCACGTACGACAACGTCACCCTCACCTACCCCGGGGCCGATCGTCCCAGCGTCAGCGACCTCAACATCGAGATCGCCGACGGCGAGTTCCTCGTCCTCGTCGGCCCGTCGGGCTGCGGCAAGTCGACCTCGCTGCGCATGCTCGCCGGCCTGGAAGAGGTGACGAGCGGCCGCATCCTCATCGACGGACGCGACGTCACGGCGCTGTCGCCGAAGGATCGCGACGTCGCGATGGTGTTCCAGAACTACGCGCTCTACCCGCACATGAGCGTCGCTGACAACATGGGCTTCGCGCTCAAGATCGCCGGCGTCGACAAGGGCGAGATCCGCAAGCGCGTCGAGGAGGCCGCGCAGATCCTCGACCTCACGCAGTACCTCGAGCGCAAGCCGAAGGACCTGTCGGGTGGCCAGCGTCAGCGCGTCGCGATGGGTCGCGCAATCGTGCGTCAGCCGCAGGTGTTCCTCATGGACGAGCCACTGTCGAACCTCGACGCCAAGCTGCGCGTGCAGACGCGCACGCAGATCGCCGACCTGCAGCGTCGCCTCGGCGTGACGACCGTCTACGTCACCCACGATCAGGTCGAGGCCATGACGATGGGTGACCGCGTCGCCGTCCTCAAGGACGGTCTGCTGCAGCAGTGCGACACGCCGCGCAACATGTACGACCACCCGAAGAACGTCTTCGTCGCGGGCTTCATCGGCAGCCCCGCGATGAACCTGTTCGAGGTGCCGGTCAAGGACAACAAGGTGCTGCTCGGTACCGCGTCGATTCCGCTGCCCGCGGACGCCCGCCCCGGTTCGAACCGTGTCACGCTCGGCATCCGCCCGGAGGACCTCGCGCCGTCCGACGCGGGTCTCGAGGTCGACGTCGTCATGGTCGAGGAGCTCGGCGCCGACGCGTACGTCTACGGCAAGACGACCGTTGAGGGCGAGGACCAGCAGGTCATGGCCCGCGTCGACGGCCGCCGCCCCCCGATGAAGGGCGACACGCTGTACTTCGCGCCGAAGACCGATCACATCCACCTCTTCGACGTCGAGACCGGCGAGCGCATCAACGACTGAACGCGCACCCGCGAGGGGCTGACATGACGATCGAGCGGACGATGGCGAGCGGCCATCGTCCGCTCGACGTATCGACGGGTGGCCGACGCACCGTTTCGGGTGAAACACACCGTCACGCGGATGCAGGCAGCCGCCCCCGCGCGGTGGGAGGATGACGAGGTGGCACTCGACATCAAGGCAGCACGCCCCTACCCCGCGCTGTTCGCACTGCCGTGGAGCGTGCCCCTCGAGCAGTGGCCAGAGGATCAACTCGCGGCACTGCCGCGCGGCATCTCGCGTCACATCGTCCGCTTCGCGAAGGTCGACGGCCGCATCCTCGCCGTCAAGGAGATCAAGGCCGACATCGCGCTGCGCGAGTACGCGATGCTCAAGCAGCTGCGGCGCCTGCACCTGCCGTGCGTCGAGGCGATCGCCGTCGTCACCGGACGCACCGACGTGCACGGCGAACCGCTCGACGCGTGCCTGCTGACGCGGCACCTGCAGTTCTCGCTGCCGTACCGCGCGATGATCAGCCAGACGCTGCGCCCGGACGCGGCGACCCGCCTCATCGACGCCCTCGCGGTCCTGCTCGTCAAGGTGCACCTCGTCGGTTTCTGGTGGGGTGATGTGTCACTGTCGAACGCCCTGTTCCGTCGTGACGCGGGCGAGTTCGCCGCCTACCTCGTCGACGCGGAGACCGGTGAGCTGCGCGAGAAGCTGTCGAAGGGCCAGCGCGAGCACGACCTCGACATCGCGCAGGTCAACATCGCCGGGGAGCTGATGGATCTGCAGGCTGGCGGCATGGTGCCCGACGACATGGACCCCATCGAGGTGAGCAACACGATCGTCGAGCGCTATCACGAGCTGTGGGAGGCACTCACGCAGGCCGAGCGTTTCGACGCCTCGGACGCGTGGCGCGTCGAACAGCGCATCCGCTCGCTGAACGACCTCGGATTCGACGTCGGCGAGCTCGACATCACGACCGACATCGACGGCACGACGATGTCGATCAAGCCCCAGATCGTCGAGGCCGGCTACCACACGCGCCGCCTGCGTCACCTCACCGGTCTCGAGGTCGGCGAGAACCAGGCGCGACGACTGCTCAACGACCTCGTCAGCTTCACGGCGAGCAAGAACCGCCAGAGCGACGACGAACGCGCCGTCGCGCATGACTGGCTCGCGACGATCTACGAACCGATCACCCGCACGGTACCGCCGCAGTTGCGTCAGAAGCTCGAACCAGCCGAGATGTTCCACGAGGTGCTCGAGCACCGCTGGTACATGTCGGAGCGTCTGCAGCGTGGCGTGACGATCGAGGAAGCCGTCGCCGACTACGTCGAGAACATCCTGCCGACGAAACCGGACGAGCAGAACGTCATCGCCCCCGACGCAACGCCCCTGCAGATGACCGCGCGCTGAGCGCGGCGCCCCGGTAACCTCGTGTGCGAAGGAGCACAGGAGGGAATCATCATGAGCAACAACACGAATGGATACGGCAGCCAGCCGTACGGTCAGAATCCGCACGACCCCGCCGCGCAGCCGGGCCAGTACGGCGGCGCGCCGCAGGGCCAGCCTGCTTACGGACAGCCGAGCCATGACCAGCAGGGTTACGGCCAGCAGGAATACCAGGAACAGAGCTACGGCCAGCCTGCCCAGCAGTACGGTGACGCGGGCCAGCAGTACGGCGGCGGCTACGGCCGGCCGGACGCCTACGGCGCACCGGGCTACGCCCAGCAGTACGGTCAGGGCGCACCGAACATGCCGATCCTCGCGAGCTGGGGTTCGCGTGTCGGTGCGGCGTTGCTGGACTGGTTCATCACGATCCTGCCGACCATCATCTGCGTCGGCATCGCGCTCGGCACCGGAGATTTCCTCAAGGACGGCTGGGACGCGCCGGGCGCCGACCCCACCGATCCCTTCACGGACCGGGCCTGGGCGTTCATGGGCGCGGGCACGCTGCTCGGTCTGCTGTTCCGTCTCTGGAACGAGGGATACCTGCAGGGCAAGCGAGGCCAGAGCATTGGCAAGAAGGTGCTCAAGATCGGCGTCATCAACGAGCGGACCGGCCAGTACCTGGGTGTCGGCCGTGGTCTCGGCCGCCTCGCCGTCGACATCCTGATCTCGCTGCCGTCGCAGCTGATCCCGCTGCTGTTCTTCATCCCCCTGCTCAACTACCTGTGGCCGCTGTGGGACGACAAGAACCAGACGTGGCACGACAAGGCCGTCCACTCGCTCGTCGTCCGCACGGCCTGAGGGGCCCACCCGCCATCGACGCCTGACGAGAAGGAACGGACATGAGCAACGGATACGACCCCTACGTTCCGCCGCCCGAGCACGGTGGCGCCCAGGGGTACGGCAGCGGCGCGCAGTCGCAGCCGGGCCCCCAGTACCAGCAGTACCAGGGCCAGCCGTACCAACCGCAGGGCTACCAGGGTGCGCCGCAGCCCGGCCAGCCGTACCAGAATCAGCCCTATCAGGGGCAGCAGTACGGTGCGCCCGCTCGACGGGTGGGGTCCGCGCCCTACGGTTCATGGGGGTCGCGCGTGGGCGCTTACCTCATCGACAGCCTGCTGTCGGCCGTCCCGATGATCGTCATCTCCGGTCTCGGATTGTGGCTGGCGTTCAAGGACAGCTACTCGGTGGAAGACATCAACGGCAACTCGACGCTGCACAACGTCTCCGGCGGCGGTGTCGCGTTGGCGCTGCTCGGTCCGCTCGTCGCGTTGCTGTTCAACCTCTGGAACCGCGCCATCCGTCAGGGCAGGACGGGCCAGAGCCTCGGCAAGAAGATGCTTCACCTCAAGGTCGTCGACGAGCGCACGGGTCAGCCGACGGGCGCCGGTGTCGGCTTCGGGCGTTACCTGCTCGAAGCCGTCGCCGGCGGTATCAGCGGCGGACTCCTGCTCATCGTCGACCTGCTGTGGCCGCTGTGGGATGACACCAAGCAGACGCTGCACGACAAGATCGTCCACACGATCGTGGTGCGCGGCGACTGACGCCCGCCCACCGCGGGCGAGCCTCGAGCTCGCCAGACGTGAAACGGCCCGGTTCCCCTCTCCGAGGGAACCGGGCCGTTTCGCGTCAGGGCACGCGTCAGCGCAGACGCTGGTGGATGTCCTCGCTCATGCGAACGATCGCGACGTAGAACTCGAGCGTCATCCGGATGAAGACGAGGTACAGCAAGATGAGGACGGGGCCGATGATGAGAGCGAGCAAACCCGACGCCGCGTTGTCCGCGAAGCCGCCGATCACCATGAAGACCCACAACAGCCCCAGAGCGCCGACGGAGATGGCGTAGGCGAACTTGACGATCTTCGGCGTGATGAACGTCGAGAACGAGAAGTCGAACAGCGCCTTGAAGAACCCGGCGCCCGACAAGGACTGATCAGCGGGCACCTGCTGCCCGTACGCCTGGGCGCCGGCCGTGGGGTTGGCCTGCGTCTGGTCGTAGGACGTGTGGGCGCCGTACTGGTTCGACTGGCTCTGGTGCGGCTGACCGTACTGCCCGTACTGCCCCTGGTCACCGGTCTGGTCGTACTGGTACGGCTGACCGTAGTGACCGGGGTTCTGGCCGTCGCCGGGCTGGTATCCGTCGTAGGAGTCGTGGTTCGACATCGTGAAGGTCTCCCTCTCGTTCATCATGGTGCCTGGACGTACCACGATACGGGGCTGGGAGCCTCCCGCATCCGACCTCCGGGGCTCAGCGCGTCGAGCCCAGCCCGCGGTTGACGGCCACCTGATACAGCGTCACGGACGTCGCGATGCCGGCGTTGAGCGACTCGACCGCGGAGCTCATCGGCACAGAGACGATCTGGTCGCACGTCTCGCTGACGAGACGCGACAGGCCCTTGCCCTCGGAGCCGACGACGACGACGAGCGGCCGGTCGGCGAGCTCGAGGCCGGGCAGGTCAACGTCACCGTCCATGTCGAGGCCGATGACGAAGAAGCCCGCCTTCTTGAACTCCTTGAGCGCGGCCGTCAGGTTGCTCGCCTGCGCGACGGGGATGCGTGCCGCGGCGCCCGCCGATGTCTTCCACGCCGACGCGGTCATGCCCGCGCTGCGACGCTGCGGGATGACGACGCCGTGGCCGCCGAACGCCGCCGTCGAACGCACGATGGCGCCGAGGTTGCGGGGATCGGTGATGCCGTCGAGCGCGACGACGAGCGGCGTGCCGGGCAGTTCGGGGTCGATGAGGTCGCTCGGATGCGCGTACTCGTACGGCGGCACCTGCAGCGCGAGGCCCTGGTGCACCGCGCCGTCCGTGAGCCGATCAAGTTCACCGCGCGGCGTCTCGAGCATCGCGACGCCCTGCTCCTGCGCGATCTTGAGCGTCTCGCGCACGCGGTCATCGGAGTCGATGCGGCTCGCGACGTACAGCGTCGCGGCAGGCACGCCGACACGCAACGCCTCGAGCACCGAGTTGCGCCCGGCGATGATCTCGCTCGACGTCCGGTCGCGGCGCGCACCGCTCGAACGTCGCGCGTTGGGCGCGTTCTTGGCGGCGCCGGAGCGCTGCGCCGACTTGTACGCCTTGTGGTTCGGGCGCTCCTCCGCGCGCGGCGTCGGGCCCTTGCCCTCGAGCCCGCGTCGGCGCTGACCGCCGCTGCCGGTCGTCGCGCCCTTCTTCGACGCTCCCTTGCGGATCGCACCGCGGCGCGATGAGTTGCCTGGCATCAGTCGTTGTCCTTTCGACCCGTACGCGCCACGCTCCAGCGGGCGCCGTCGGGGGTGTCTTCGACCACGACGCCGGCGTCGGCCAGCTGGTCGCGGATGATGTCTGCTGTCGCGAAGTCCTTCGCCGCACGTGCGGTCTTGCGTTGCTCGACGAGAGCGTCGACGAGCGCGCCGAGCGCACGCTTCGTCTCGTCACCGCCGGCCGATCCGTTGCCCGACCACTTCGGGTCGAGCGGGTTGACGCCGAGGACGTCGGTCATCGCGGCGACCTGCAGCGCGAGCTCTTCGACGCGCCGCACATCGGCCTCGTCGATGGCGGTGTTGCCCTCGCGGATGGCGTCGAAGCACGCTGCGAGCGCGCCGGAGACGTTGAGGTCGTCGTCCATCGTCGCGACGAACGCCTCGGGCAGTTCGACGTCGGCGAGGTCGGCGCTCGTCAGGACGGCGTCCTCGCCGAGGGCGCGACGCAGGAAGCCCTCGATGCGCTCGACGGCGGCATTCGCTTCCGCCAGCGAATCGGACGTGTACTCGATCGTCGAACGGTAGTGCACCGAGCCGAGGTAGTAGCGCAGCACGAGCGGACGCACCGTCTTCGTCAGCTCCGTGACGGACAGCGTGTTGCCGAGCGATTTGCTCATCTTCTCGCCGCTCAGCGTCACCCAGCCGTTGTGCATCCAGTAGCGCGCGAAACCGAGACCTGCGGCGCGTGACTGCGCCTGCTCGTTCTCGTGGTGCGGGAAGCGCAGGTCGATGCCGCC
This sequence comes from Dermacoccus sp. UBA1591, assembly GCF_002322065.1. Lineage (NCBI taxonomy): Bacteria > Bacillati > Actinomycetota > Actinomycetes > Micrococcales > Dermacoccaceae > Dermacoccus > Dermacoccus sp. UBA1591. The sequence goes on from NZ_DCNR01000003.1 coordinate 53,761, forward strand.
GCCGTGGATGTCGAACGTGTCACCGAGCCAACGACGCGCCATCGCGGAGCACTCGAGGTGCCAGCCGGGGCGCCCCTCACCCCACGGCGTCGGCCAGTTCGCGGACGCCGGCTCGTCGGCCTTGCGGCCCTTCCACAGCGCGAAGTCGCGGGGGTCGCGCTTCGCACGCGGGTCGGCGTCAGCGGCGTCTTCCATGTCGTCGAGCTTCTGCCGCGTCAGCGCGCCGTACTCGTCGAAGCTCTTGACGTCGAAGTAGACGTCGCCCGAACCGTCGGCTGCCGGGTAGGCATGGCCGCGTTCGATGAGCAGTTCCATGAGTTCGACCATGTCGGTGACGTGCCCTGTCGCGCGCGGCTCGTACGTCGGTCGCTGAACGCCGAGGATGTCGAGCGCGTCGCTCGTCTCACGTTCGTGAAGGTAGCTCCACGCGAACCAGGGCTCCCCCGCCTCCGCGGACTTGCGCAGGATCTTGTCGTCGATGTCGGTGACGTTGCGCACGAGCGTGACGTCGTAGCCGTGACCGCGCGTCAGCCAGTTGCGCAGCACGTCGAACGCGACGGCGAAGCGCAGGTGACCGATGTGCGGCGAACCCTGCGTCGTCAGCCCACAGATGTAGATGCCGACCTTGCCGGGCTCAACTGGTTCGAAGTCGCGCAGTTCGCGCGTGGCGGTGTCGAAGATCTGCAGGCTCACGCCGCACAGTCTATCGGCGACGCGCAGCCCTGACGCCCCGCCCGAGCGCCTGCCCACCATCGAGCGGCGCAGCGTCGATCAGTGGCTCAGGAGATCCACTGCTGCCAGGTGAGGTTCCAGTCGCCCTCGCCGTTCGTCACGGAGACGGGGTTGTTCGTGCCCTTGGAGACGAACAGGTTGCCGGGCAGCACCTTGTCGTAGAACCACTTCGCGTCGGCGGCCGACAGGTGGAAGCATCCGTGCGATGTGTCCGCCTTGCCGATGAGGTCGTCCCAGGGTGCGGCGTGCAGGTAGGTGCCCGATTCGGAGACCTGAACGGCGTTGTTGATCTGCTCGTCGTAGTAGTTCGCCTCGCCGGGCGTGCAGGAGATGCCGACGCTGCACGACGTCATGCGTACCGTCCGCTCCTTGCCCGTCACGACCATCTTGCCGGTGAGGCTCTCGAAGCCCTTCTTGCCACCACCCGACTTCATGACGCGGGTGACCTTGCCACCCTCGCTGACGGTGACCTCGTGCGTCGCGGGGTCGTACACCGCCTCGAGGTCGGAGGTGACGTCGAAGCCGACGTCACCGAGCGTGCCCGCGCCCCAGGTCTGGCCGATCGGCATGCCCTGGATCGAGCCGGTGACAGTGACGCTGTCGCCGACCGGCCACTTGTTCTTCGGGCGGTAGTCGAGGCGCGTCGGGCTGACCCAACGCCACGCGCCCTCCACATTCGCCGTGTCCTTCACGGTGAACCGCTTGGCGACCTCGGCGCGCTGCGCCTGCGGCACGGCCTGGCTGAACGTCAGCACGACCGGCTGAGCGTTGCCGACGTTCGAACGCTTGAACGGCGTGACGGCGTAGAGGCCGGTCGTGCTCGCACCGTTTGCGGCGGCGAGGAGGGTCCGCGAGTTCGTCGCGCTCTGCCCGTCCGAGGTCTCGGCCGTGGCCGTTACGGTGTACGAGCCGCTCTTGGTCAACAGGCCGGCCGGCGTCCAGGTGCCCGCGCTCGCGTCGTAGTTGCCCTCGACGCTCTTGCCCGCCGCGTCGGTGACGGTGACGTCCGTGACCTGTGCCGGGCTCGAATCGGCGCCCTTCGCACTCACCGTCACCGGCTGCGACAACCCCAGGGGCGAGCCCTGGGCGACGTTCGAGGCGATGGTGATGGTCGCCGCAGGCGCGGCACTCGACGAACTCGTCGACGACCCGGGCGATTCAGCGCCCGAGTGCGTTCCCGACGCCGAACCCCCAGCGCCCGACGACACGTTCGCCGCGGGCGCCGAGTGATTCGCGTCCGAGGAGCATCCGGCGCCGACGGCCCCCAGCGTGATGACGCCGACCAGGATCGCCCCGGTGTGCACGAGGCGACGATCGGGGCGGGTGTGGGCGAGGGGCAGGCTCGATGGGCGACGCATCCTCCCAGTCTGCGCCACGTCCGTCGAACCACCGCGCAGGAACACGCGGGTCACCCTCGGATGCTCACTGCTCGGACCCAGCTCCGATCGTGGCGCCCTCGGCCGCGATGCTCGTCGCTTCACCGTGGCCCGTCAGGACGGTGGTGTGGCCCGGCAGCGTGAACAACGACGCGCGGATCGAGGCGAGCAGCGTGTCCTCGTCCGAGTACGACCGACCGGTCGCACCGGGGCCGCCCTGGAACAACGTGTCGCCCGTGAACACGACGTCGAGCGCCTCGAGGTACAGACAACACGCGCCCGGCGCATGCCCCGGGGTGTGGATGACGCGCAGGGTGGCCCCTGCGACCCGCAGCTCGTCCCCGTCGCTCAGCGACTCGTCGGGCGCCCAGTCGTACGTCATGTCCCACAGCACGCGGTCGCCCGGGTGCAGGTGGACGGGCGCACCTGTCGCGGCGCGCACGTCGGCGGCGGCCGTGATGTGGTCATTGTGGGCGTGCGTGCACACGATGGCAACGACCTCGCGGCCCGCGACGCCGTCGAGGATGGGCGCCGCCTCGTGAGCCGGGTCGACGACGATCACCTGCTCGTCGTCGCCGATGAGCCAGACGTTGTTGTCGACGTCCCACTTACCGCCGTCGAGCTCGAAGGTGCCGGAGGTGACGACGCGTTCGATGCGCAGACCGCCGTCGGCGACGACGACTTCCGGGCCCGCGGGGGCGCTCACAGTTCCACCACCGAACGCAGCACCGAACCCTCGTGCAGCTTCTCGAACGCCGACTCGACGGCGTCGATGCCGATGCGCTCGGTGACGAAGGCGTCGAGGTCGAAGCGGCCCTGCTTGTAGAGGGCCACGAGCGCCGGGAAGTCGCGCTCGGGCAGGCAGTCGCCGTACCAGCTCGACTTGAGCGCGCCACCGCGACCGAAGATCTCGATCATCGGCAGTTCGATCTTCAGATCGGGCGTCGGCACGCCGACCATGACGACGCGGCCGGCGAGGTCACGGGCGTAGAACGCCTGCTCGTACGTCTCGGGGCGTGCGACGGCGTCGATGACGACGTCGGCGCCGAACCCGCCGGTGAGTTCGCGGATCTTCTCGACGGCGTCGACGTTCTTCGAGTTGATCGTGTGGGTCGCGCCGAACTTCTTCGCCGTCTCGAGCTTCGCGTCGTCGATGTCGACGGCGATGATGCGCGCCGCACCGGCGATCTCGGCACCGGCGATGGCCGCGCACCCCACCCCACCGCAGCCGATGACGGCGACGGACTCACCGCGTTCGACCTGGCCGGTGTTGGCGGCCGCACCGAACCCGGCCATGACGCCACAGCCGAGCAGGCCGACCGCGGCTGCGTCGGACTCCTCGACCTTCGTGCACTGGCCGGCGGCGACGAGAGTCTTGTCGATGAACGCGCCGATCCCGAGAGCGGGCGTCAGCTCCGTGCCGTCCTCGGCCAGCGTCATCTTCTGCGTCGCGTTGGCCGTGTCGAAGCAGTACCAGGGCTGACCCTTCTTGCACGCACGGCACTCGCCGCACACGGCGCGCCAGTTGAGCACGACGAAGTCGCCGACCTCGACGTTCGTCACGCCCTCGCCGATCTTCTCGACGCGCCCGGCCGCCTCGTGGCCGAGCAGGAACGGGAACTCGTCGTTGATGCCGCCGTCGCGGTACGACAGGTCGGTGTGGCAGACGCCGCACGCCTCGACGTCGACGACCACCTCACCGGGGCCGGGGTCGGGCACGACGATGTCGACGAGTTCGACCGGGGCGTTCTTGCTGCGGGCGATGACGCCCTTGACCGTCTGGGACATATCGAAAGATCTCCTCGTGTGGAAGGTGGCTCGACGGGTCGGTGCACCGCTTCGAGGTGGCCTCGGCGCATGTGCCCGACTTTGGTTCCAATGTAGTGCCCGGCGCTGACAACCCCGTCATCACAAGGGTTTCGACGCCCCGAGGCGGGGAATCAGGAAGCCGCCGTCACGGCGTGACACAGCTCGAACGGGTGACGCCTCAGGCGCGCGGCACGATGAGCGCGGTCGCGATGGCCGCGATTCCCTCGCCTCGGCCCGTCAAGCCGAGCCCGTCGCTCGTCGTGCCGCTGACCGAGACGACCGCGCCGCCGAGCGCATCCGAGAGCGCGGCCTGTGCCTCGTCGCGACGCGATCCGATCTTGGGGCGGTTTCCGACGATCTGCACGGCGACGTTGCCGATCTCGTACCCGGCCTCGCGCACGAGGCGCGCCGCCTCGGCGAGCAGCGTCGCGCCGCGGGCACCGGCGAGTTCGGGGCGGTCGACGCCGAAGTGCTGCCCCAGGTCGCCCAGCCCGGCAGCCGAGAAGAGCGCGTCGCACAGGGCGTGCGAGGCGACGTCGCCGTCCGAGTGACCTTCGATGCCACGCTCCCCCGGCCATGTCAGACCTGCGAGGGACAGCTCCCGCTCGTCGTCGGCGAGCGGGTGGATGTCGACACCGATCCCGGTGCGCGGCAACGACATCGACACCGGCGACGCAGGCTGATCGGACGATGAGACGGGGTGCGTCATGACTGACCTCTCGGGTGGGTGTCGGTGACCTCACCGGCGACGGCATCGTCCGCGGCGAGCAGGTGCTCGGCCAGCACCATGTCGAGCGGCGTCGTCACCTTGAGGGCGAGATCGTCACCGGCGACGACGACGACGTCCGCTCCTGCGAGCTCGACGAGCGCGGCGTCGTCGGTGGCGTCGGCGCCGCAGGCGTGGGCCGCGAGCAGCGCCGAGCGCCGAAAGCCCTGCGGCGTCTGGATCGCGCGCAACGCGGCGCGTGCGGGAGTCGACGCGACGACCGTCTGCGCCTCCCGCGCCTCGACGAGCTTGATCGTGTCGACGACGGCGACGCCCGGCACGACCGCGTCAGCGCCGTCGTCGAGGGCCGCCAGCACCCGAGCCACGAGCGACGGCGGCGCGAGGCACCGCGCTGCGTCGTGGACGAGAACGGCGTCGCACGACGCATCGAGCGCGGCAAGGCCCGCCCGCACCGAGTCGCTGCGCTCCGCGCCGCCGCCGACGCGCGTGACGAGGGTGGGGTCGAACTCGGCGAGAGCCTCGTCGAAGTCGCTCTCGTGCGTCGCCGGAGTGACGACGACGACGTGCGACACGCCGCCCCCCGCGAGGATGCGGCGGACGGCGTGCGTCACGAGGGGAACCCCCCTCAGTGTCACGAGCGCCTTGGGTCGGCCCGCCTTGAGACGGGTGCCGAGCCCGGCGGCGACGACGACGGCTCCGGCGTTCAGGACGCGAGGACCTCGTCGAGCGTGGCTTCGGCCTTGTCCTCGTTCGTGTGCTCGGCGAGCGCCAGCTCGGAGACGAGGATCTGGCGGGCCTTGGCGAGCATGCGCTTCTCGCCGGCGGACAGGCCGCGATCCTGGTCGCGGCGCCACAGGTCGCGCACGACCTCGGCGACCTTGATGACGTCACCGGAGGCAAGCTTCTCGAGATTTGCCTTGTACCGGCGCGACCAGTTGGTCGGCTCCTCGGTGTGCTCGGCGCGCAGCACCTCGAACACCTTCTCGAGGCCGGCCTTGTCGACCACGTCACGCACGCCGACGAGGTCGCAGTTCTCTGCAGGGACTTCGATGGTCAGGTCGCCCTGAGCCACGTTGAGCACGAGGTACTGCTTGTCCTCGCCCTTGATCTTGCGCACCTTGATCTCTTCGATCGTGGCGGCTCCATGGTGCGGGTAAACGACGGTCTCGCCGACTTTGAATTCCATGTGGTAATAGCCCCTTTCGCGACCCCCAGAATACCACGCAGCCGCGCCATTCCGGGCAAAACGACGGCGTCTCCAACCTCGCCACCGGTCCATAGCACACCCCGATGAGGCCCCCTCGCAGGTGCGTGCGGTGCGCGACACGCGGCGAACGGCGAAAAAGTTGTGTGTCGATTCGGTCACCTCTGCACCCGGTGCGCGCATGCGCGCGGCGGTGGCGATACTCTTGGGCACGTGACGCGACGAATCATGAACCCCCAGCGCCGCCGCGCAGGCGTGCTTCTTGCCGCCGTGACGCTCGGCGCCACCCTGACCGGCTGCGGCCAGGTCATCAACCCGTACACGACGGAGCTGCAGTACGACCCCGCTGACGGTGTCTCTGCCACGGTGGGCGACCTCAAGGCCGTCAACCTGCTCATCGTCAACGACGACAAGACGCACAAGGGTGCTCTCGAGGGCCTCGTCTACAACAAGGCGAACGAAGACCGCCAGCTGACGCTCTCCGTCGCGGGCACCGACACGCAGGTCACCGTTCCCGCAGGCCAGAGCGTGCGCCTCGACGGCAAGGCGAACGGCAACGGCTCCGCCAAGGTCAGCCCCGTCGAGGTCGCCTCGATCGGCGACTCGAAGCCGGGCGACCAGATCGACATGACGCTCAAGGCCACGCCCGGCGGCTCGACGCAGGTCGCCGTCCCGGTCGTGCTCGACCAGTACCCGTACGGCTCAGCCTCGGTCGAGCACGCCGAGGACGTCGAGCCGAAGGAGGGCCACGACGTCGGCATCAGCGAATCGACCCCCGCCCCCACGGGCGAGGAGGAGAAGGGCACATCCGTCACGAGCCACTAGTGTTCGCGTCCCACGCCTGACGAAGGCCGGCATCCTGCGCGGGATGCCGGCCTTCGTCGTGCGCCGGGGGTGCGGATGGTACGCAGGGTCCTCCGCGTCAGGCCTCGAGCTTGTAGCCGAGCCCACGCACCGTCAGGATGTGCTGTGGCAAGCCGGGGTCGGGTTCGATCTTGGCGCGCAGGCGCTTGATGTGGACGTCGAGGGTCTTGGTGTCACCGACGTAGTCGCTGCCCCAGACGCGGTCGATGAGCTGCATGCGAGTGAGGACGCGCCCCTCGTTGCGCATGAGCATCTCGAGCAGTTCGAACTCCTTGAGCGGCATCGCGACGCCCTTGCCCCCCACAGTGACGACGTGACGTTCGACGTCCATCGCCACACGCCCGACGACGAGCTCGTCGCTCTCGCCCACCTCCGCCTCGCCGCGGCGGCGCAGAACGGCCTTGATGCGCGCGAGCAACTCGCGCCCGGAGTACGGCTTCGTCACGTAGTCGTCGGCGCCCATCTCGAGACCGACGACCTTGTCGATCTCGCTGTCCTTCGCCGTCAGCATGATGATGGGCACGCCCGAGCGGCTGCGCAGCTCGCGGCACACGTCGACGCCCGACATGCCGGGCAGCATGACGTCGAGCAGGACGAGGTCCGCGCCGCCGCGCTCGAAGGTGTCGATGCCCTCGGGGCCGGTGGCTGCGACGACGGCCTCGTAGCCCTCCTTCTTCAGCATGTACGCGAGCGGTTCCGAGTAGGACTCCTCGTCCTCCACGATGAGAATGCGGGTCACTGGACTTCTTTCGTCGGGGCGCCGCTCGTCGCGAGCACCAGGCGGGCTGAGGGGGTGAGGGGCGCGTCGGGGTCGGCGAGGTGGTGCTCGCGCTCGGCGCTCCAGCAGGGGAACTGCATCTCGAACGTCGAACCTACGCCCGGTTCGCTCCAGACGCGGATGCGGCCGCCGTGGTTGGCGCACACGTGCTTGACGATGGCGAGCCCGAGCCCGGTTCCGCCGGTCTGACGCGAGCGTGCGGGGTCGACACGGTAGAAGCGTTCGAAGATGCGCTCCACGTCGGCCGCGGACAATCCGATCCCCTGATCGGTGACCTGCACGGCCACATCGTCGTCGTCGGTCGTGACGACCACGGAGATCCGCGTGTCCGCTGGTGAGTAGTTGACGGCGTTGCTCACGAGGTTGCGGATGGCCGTCGTCAGTAGGTTCTCGTCGCCGAGGACGACGTGCGATTCTTCGTCGGCGCGCAGCAGCACCTCGATGTTGCGGCTCTCGGCGAGCAGCCGTGTCTCCTCCGTCGCGCGGACGGCGCACTCGCCGAGGTCGACGGGCTTGGCCGCGGCGACGGTGTCGGCGCCCTGCAGGCGCGACAGGTCCACGATCTCCTGCACGAGGTTCGCGAGGCGCACCGTCTCCGTCTTCATGCGGCCGGCGAAGCGCGCGACGGCCTCCGCGTCGTCCGCGGCGTCCTCGACGGCCTCGGCGAGCAACCGCAGCCCGCCGACGGGCGTCTTCAGCTCGTGCGAGACGTTGACGACGAAGTCGCGGCGCGTCTCCTCGATGCGACGCGCCTGCGTCCTGTCCTCGACGAGCACGACGACGAGGTCGTCGTTGAGGGGGGTGACGCGGACGCCGAGGTCGACGCGGGCGTCGTCGATCGGGCCGCGCGGCAGGTCGAGGTCGCCTTCGACGGTGCGGCGTTCGCGACGTGCGAGGCGCACGACCTGCTTCATCTCCTCGTGCCGCAGGTCGACGTCGCGCACGAGTCCGAGGGCAGAGGCGTCCTCGCTCGAGGCGACGACGCGGTCAGAACGGTCGACCAGGAGCCAACCCGAGCGCAGCAGACGCAGCAGGCGCGCGGCGTCCTGCGACAGCATGCGAGGCACGAGGTCGGTCGTCGACGCGGCAGGGGTGTCGATCAGGCTCGGCGCGGCCACGGCTGTCGCCGCGCCCCTCGTCTCCCCTTGCGGCGGTCGTTCGGGACGCCGACCGAGCGCGTATCCCCCGCCCAGGGCCAACGGGGCGGCGACGGCTGCACCGGCGGCGAGGGCGAGGAGGTCTGACACAGGGCAAGGGTACGCACACCATGACCGCGGGCGGCGCCCTGAGCGCGGGCGCCTCGCACATGTCGCCGGATGTTCACCTTCGCGCTTGTCTTCGTTCATGAGGTCATGGAAACGTCTGCTGGGAACCACCACAGGGTGGTCATCCGCCATGCCTGCACGCGCTCCACGGAGCCAGCCTGAGGAGGACGCGAATGCGCGACGCATTCCACGAGGATCTCGACAAGATCTCCGACCAGCTCGTCACGATGACGACGATGGTGGCCACCGCTCTCGAGCGCGCCACCACCGCCCTGCTCGAGGGCGATCGCACCGTCGCCGAGAGCGTCATCGCCGCCGACGACGACATCGACACGCTGCGCCGGGAGATCGACGACCTCGCCGTCGACCTGCTCGCTCGCCAGCAGCCCGTCGCAACCGACCTGCGCATGGTCGTCACGGCGATGCACATGAGCTCCGACATCGAGCGCATGGGCGACCTCGCCCGTCACATCGCGAAGGTCGCCCGCATGGCGGCCCCGAACCTCGCCATCCCCGACGACATGCGCCCGATCATCGCCGAGATGGCGGCCGTCGGTCAGCGTCTCGTCAAGGCGACCGGTGATGCGATCTCGTCCAAGAACGTCTACGCGGCCGTCGAGATCGGCCGTATCGACGACGCGATGGACGAGCTGCACAAGAAGGTCTTCACGACGCTGCTCGACAACTGGCAGCATGGCATGGAGGCCGGCGTCAACGCGACGCTGCTGTCGCGCTACTACGAGCGCTTCGGTGACCACGCCGTTGCCGTCGCCGACCGCATCGTGTACCTCGTGACGGGTCGCTACGGCAACCCGGACGAGGGCCTCTCGCGCGACGCGCACTGAGGATCAAGCTCGTCGCCGCGGGGCTGGGGCCCGAGCTTGCGAGGCCAGCC